>JAEXCA010000202.1 GCA_023393755.1 Actinomycetes bacterium
ACCGCCTGGAGCCGCTCCATCGCCTGCTCATGGATTGCCGGTGCGAAACCCGGCGCCGCGAACGACGGCGACACCACCGCGACCCGATCCCCGGCCGCCGCCTTGCGGGGCGCCATCAGGTCCACCACGGTCGCTCCTTCCCCTCGCACCCTTCACGCCCAGTGTCACAGAATGCGGCCGGACGTCGCGCGAGGGTCGGCCTCGCCAGCACCTCTGCGCAGCCCGTAGTACGGGCGGGTGGGTTGACACTTATGGTTACGTAACCGTAAGTTAGCTCGAACGCCCCGTCCCGACCCCCGAGGAGACCCATGGTTGCCGGCGACGACTTTGTCCAGTTGCTCGACCAGGCGGGAAACCGCGTCGACCACCCCGACTTCAGCTTCACCGGCACTGACACCGACATCGCCGCCAGCCTGCGCGACATGGTGCTCACCCGCCGGTTCGATGCCGAGGCCACCGCGCTGCAGCGCAAAGGTGAACTCGGGCTGTGGCCACCGTCGCTTGGCCAGGAGGCCGCGCAGGTCGGTTCGGCCAAGGCGATCGCCGACGCCGACCAGATCGTCCCGTCCTACCGCGAGCACGGTGTGGCCTGGGTGCGCGGGGTCGACATGGTGGCTCTGCTCAATGTCTTCCGCGGCTCGGGCATGGTCGACTACGACTCCCGGGCGTCCCGGTTCCACCTGTACTCCTGGGTGATCGGCGCCCATGCGCTGTCGGCGGTCGGGATGGGCATGGCGCTGCAGCGGGACGGCAGGGTCGGCAACGACGACCCGGCCGAGAACGCGGCCGTCATCACCTACTTCGGCGACGGCGCCACCTGCCAGGGGGACGTGAACGAGGCCTTCGTCTTCGCCGGCTCGTTCGGCGCCCCGGTGGTGTTCTTCATCCAGAACAACCAGTACGCGATCTCCGAGCCGATCGCGCTGCAGTCGAAGATCCCGCTCTACAAGCGGGCCGGCGGCTTCGGCTTCCCCGGCATCCGGGTGGACGGCAATGACGTCCTGGCCTGCGAGGCGGTCACCCGCTGGGCACTGGAGCGCGCCCGCCGCGGCGAGGGCCCGGCGTTCATCGAGGCCTACACCTACCGGATGGGCGCCCACACCACGTCCGACGATCCGACCAAGTACCGCCGCGCCGAGGAGACCGAACGCTGGCGGGCGAAGGACCCGATCGAGCGGGTGAAGAACTACCTGCTGAACCAGGGCGCCATCGACCAGCGGTGGCTGGACGACCTGGAGGCCGAGGCCGAGGCCTACGGTGAGAAGCTGCGGGCCGACTGCGCCGCCATCCCCGAGCCCGATCTGGCCGACTGGTGGGAGCGGGTGTACGCCGAGACCCCGTCCGCCCTGCTGGCGGAGCGGGACGAGTACCTCGCCTACCGGGCGTCCTTCGACGTCTCGGGCTCGACCACCGGGGAGGCCTGAGATGGCGACCATGACCATGGTGAAGGCCCTGAACGCGGGGCTGCGGCGGGCGCTGGCCGCCGACCCCAAGGTGCTGCTGGCCGGTGAGGACATCGGCAACCTGGGCGGCGTCTTCCGGGTGACCGAGGGTTTGAAGGCCGAGTTCGGCGGCGATCGGGTGATCGACACCCCGCTGGCCGAATCCGGGATCGTCGGGACGTGCCTGGGCCTGGCGCTGGGCGGCTACCGTCCGGTGGTGGAGATCCAGTTCGACGGCTTCGTCTTCCCGGCCAGCAACCAGATCATCACCCAGGTCGCGCGGCAGTACCACCGCTCGCACGGCCGGCTGAACGTGCCAATGGTGATCCGGCTGCCCTACGGCGGCGGGATCGGCGCTGTCGAGCACCACAGCGAATCCCCGGAGACCTACTTCGCGCACACCCCCGGATTGAAGGTGGTGGCCTGCGCGACCCCGTCCGACGCCTACTGGATGATCCAGCAGGCGATCTCCTCGCCCGACCCGGTCATCTTCATGGAGCCCAAGCGGCGCTACCACGAGAAGGGCGAGGTGGACGTCGACGCGGTCCCGATGCCGCTGCACCAGGCCCGGGTGGTGAAGCAGGGCAAGGATCTCACCGTGCTGTGTTGGGGCGGCATGGTGCGTCCCTGTGTGGAGGCGGCGATCGTGGCCGCCGACGAGGGCAAGGACCTGGAGGTGATCGACCTGCGGACCATCTCGCCGCTGGACGACGACACCATCCTCACCTCGGTGGCCAAGACCGGTCGGGCCGTGGTGGTCCACGAGGCGATGGGGACGCTGGGGATGGGCGCCGAACTCGCCGCCCGGATCCAGGAGCGCTGCTTCTACGCCCTGCAGGCCCCGGTGCTGCGGGTGACCGGCTACGACATGCCCTACCCGCCCAACCGCGCCGAAGCCGAGTACCTGCCCGACCTCGACCGCGTCCTGGACGCCGTCGACCGCTCGCTGGCCTACTGAGGAGAAGAACGTGTACGAGTTCAAGCTGCCCGATCCGGGCGAGGGCCTGCTCGAGGCCGAGATCGTCTCCTGGAAGGTGGCGGTCGGCGACAAGGTCGCGGTGAACGACATCCTGCTGGAGATCGAGACCGCCAAGAGCCTGGTCGAACTGCCCAGCCCGTTCGCCGGGACGGTGCTGGCCATCCTGGTCGGTGAGGGTGACCTGGTGGACGTGGGGACTCCCATCGTCCGGATCGGGGATCCGAGCGAGATCGCGGACGCCGGACAACCCTTCGAGACTCCGCCTGCGGCGGACCTCAGGGATCGTCCAGCTGCCGACCAAACGATCCCTGAGGTCGCCCAAGGGGCGAGTCGGGATGCCTTGCGGCATCCAGGCATCCTCCTCGGCGAGAGTGAACAAGCTCACTCTCCGCTCTCGTCGTCGCCTTCCGAAGGGTCGTCCGCTCCATCGGTCTCCGGCAGCGTCCAAGACTCCAACGGCAACTCCGTGGAACCGGAGAAGGCCCCGGCCATGCTGGTCGGCTACGGCGCCAAGCCGGGTGCGGTGACCCGCCGGGCCCGCAAGCGCGGTGCCGTCCTGGCCACCCCCGAGACCGACCAGGTGCACGAGTCCTACGACACCGACCGGCCGGTTTCCCGTCCGGTGGACGAGGTCGCGCCGCTGCACCGGGTGGACGCCACCCCGTCCGGCGAGACCCTGCCGCCGCCCGGCGAGCCGACCGGCGCCGGCGAGATGCCGCGTCCGCCGTTGGCCAAGCCGCCGGTGCGGCGGGTGGCCCGCGACCTCGGCATCGACCTCACCACCATCGCGGGTACCGGGCCGGGCGGCCTGATCACCCACGAGGACGTGATCGCCGCCGCCAGTGGCGCCAAGCTGGACGACCGGCCGGGGGTCGATCAGCGGGTGCCGCTGCGGGGTGTCCGCCGGGAGATGTTCAAGACCATGACCGCCTCCCTCAACGTCCCCCAGGCCACCGCCTGGGTCGAGGTGGACGTCACCGGCACGATGGACTTGCTCGGCACGCTGCGCGACCGCCGGGAGTTCCACGGCCTGCGGATCTCGCCGCTGCTGATCGTCGCCAAGGCGGCCTGCCTGGCGATCGCTCGCAACCCCGAGATCAACTCCAGCTTCGACGAGAAGCGGGAGGAGATCGTGATCCGCTCGGACGTGAACCTGGGCATCGCAGCGGCCACCCCGCGCGGTCTGATCGTGCCCAACATCAAGCGGGCCAACCGGTTGGGGCTGCGGGAACTCGCCGAGGCGCTGAACCGGATGGTCGACCTGGCCAAGCAGGGCAGGGCGCAGCCGGCCGACTTCGCCAACGGCAGCTTCACGATCACCAACGTCGGGGTGTTCGGGATCGACGGCGGTACGCCGATCATGAACCCGGGCGAGGCGGCGATCCTCTGTGTCGGCACCGTCTCCCGGCGCCCCTGGGTGGTCACCCGGGAAGGCGAGGAGCGGATCGAACCCCGTTCGGTGTTGACCCTGGCGCTGACCTTCGACCACCGCCTGGTGGACGGCGAGACCGGCTCTAAGTTCCTCGCGGACGTGGCCGCCATCATGGCCGACCCGGGCCTGGCGCTGCTGTTCTGACCCAGGTCGCCGGCGAGCCCGGGAGTTCGACCGCCGATCTTGTCGATCTCAGCGGTCCGCCGGGCTGACGCTGGTCCGTGTCCGCCGATCTTGTCGATGTGGGGCCCGGGTTCGGGGCTGACAACAACCACTTCTGCGGACGCGTTCGTCGCCGGCCGGCGGACCCGGCTGGCAACGACAATATCGGCGGTCCGGCGGTGGTCGTGGTCGGGCCGCGGCGGCCCGGCGGTGCGGCGTAGAGTTCGGAGCATGGAGCAGGTGGCCGACCCACGGGCGCGGGTGTTGATCGGAGTGGACGAGTTGCGCGAGCGGCTCGGGACGCCGGACGCACCCCAGGTGCTGGACGTCCGCTGGCGGCTCGGCGAGCCGGCCGGTGCCGGGCTCGACCGCTATCGCGAGGCCCACCTGCCCAGCGCCCGCTTCCTCGATCTCGAGGCCGTGCTGACCGGCCCGCACACCGACCCCCGCCAGGGACGCCACCCGCTGCCCTCCCCCGAGCAGGTCGCCAACGGGCTCGCCGGGCTCGGGGTCGACCCGGCCCGGGAGATCGTGGTCTACGACGAGCCGGGCTCCTTCGCCGCCGGCCGGGCCTGGTGGGTGCTGCGCTGGCTGGGGCTGGACGCCCGCGTCCTGGACGGCGGCCTCACCGCCTGGCTGGCCGCCGACGGGCCGGTCGAGCACGGCGATCAGCCGGTCCAGCCGAGCCTGGTCGGCCCACTCGTCGCCGGGCACCTGCCCACCCTGACCGCCGATCAGGTGGCGGCCTTCGACGGCACCCTGATCGACGTCCGTGCTCCCGAGCGCTACCGCGGCGAGGTCGAGCCGCTCGACCCCAGGGCCGGGCACATCCCGGGCGCGGTGAACCGTCCGGTCGGCCAGTTCTGGGAGGGGGACGGCACCCTGCCGGCCGCCGAGAAGCTGACCGAACTCCTCGACCTGCCGGCGGGCGCGCCGGTGGCGGTCTACTGCGGTTCGGGTGTCTCCGCCGCGCAGGAACTGCTGGCCCTGGCCAGCCTGGGCATCGAGGCCGCGCTCTACCCGCCCTCCTGGTCGGGCTGGTCCGCCGACCCCGACCGTCCGGTGGCGGTGGGGGAGTGATCGAGACCCCCTCCCTGGCCACCACCCGGCTCGACCACATCGCGGCCAACCTGGCCGCCGTCCGGGCCCGGGTCGGCGACCGTCAGGTCCTGGTGGCGGTGAAGGCGGACGGCTACGGGCACGGCGCCGTCGAGGTCAGCCGCCAGCTGCAGCGCACCGGCCTGGCCGACCAGTTCGGGGTGGCCACGGTCGGCGAGGGCGTGGAGCTGCGGCAGGCCGGCATCACCCTGCCGATCCTGAAGCTCTCGGTCTCCCGCGGGCCCGAGGTCGCCGCAGCGGTCGCGCACGACCTCGTGCTCGTGGTGGTGGACGAGGCCTCGATCGTCGAGGCCGGCGACGCCGGCCGGGCGGCGGGCCGCGAGGTGGCGGTGCACCTCAAGGTGGACACCGGGATGCGCCGGATCGGCTGCGAGCCCGGGGACGCGCTCCGGCTGGCGGCGCTGATCCGGGACACCCCCGGCGTCCGGCTGGCGGGCGTGATGTCCCATCTGCCGGTTTCGGACGTGCCCGAGGGGGACGCGTTCACCGCGTCCGCCATCGCCCGCTTCGGGGAGGTGGCCGCCGCGCTCGAGGCCGAGCACGGCCCGCTGGTGAAGCACCTGGCCAACTCCGGCGGCGTCCTGGCCCATCCGGAGAGCTGGTTCGACCTGGTGCGGCCGGGGGTGATGGCCTACGGCTACTACCCCGACCGCAGCACGCCGCGCACCGTCCCGCTGCTGCCCGGGCTGGAGTGGCGCAGCCGGGTGACCTTCGTGAAGCCGATCCAGGCCGGCGAGACGGTCGGCTACGGACGGACCTGGACGGCTCCCACCGACACCTGGCTGGCGACGGTGGCGATCGGCTACGGGGACGGCTACTCCCGTTCGCTCTCCAACCGCGGCCGGATGCTGGTCAACGGCCGGTCCTACCCGATCGTGGGCCGGGTGAGCATGGACCAGACCACGATCGACCTCGGTCCGGAGCCCACCGTCGCGGTCGGCGACGACGTGGTGCTGATCGGCCGCAGCGGGGACGAGGAGATCACCGTCGCCGAACTCGCCGACCTGCAGGGCACGATCACCTACGAGGTGACCTGCGCGATCGGCCGCCGGGTGGCCTGGGAGTATCGCCGGTGACCCAGGACACCCAACGGGTGCGGACGGTCCGCACCCGGGGATACTGGATCGCCCTGCTCGCCGTGGTGCTGATCTCGGCCAACCTCCGGCCCGGGGCGACCTCCGTCGGCCCGCTGCTCGCCGAGATCCTGGCGGAGCTGGGCCAGAGCCCGACCTGGGGCGGGCTGCTGGCCGCGATGCCCGGGATCTGCTTCGCCGTCTTCGGCGCCTTCGCGGTCGCCGTCGCCGTCCGGGTCGGGCTGACCTACGCGCTGTGGTGGGGCATGGTCGCCACCGCCGTCGGTCTCGCGCTGCGCCCCTGGATACCGGACGCGCTGGTCTTCCTCGGCCTCACCGCCCTGGCCTTCGCAGGCATGGGCATGGGCAACGTGTTGCTGCCCGCCTACATCAAGCGCCGGTTCCCCGATCAGGTCCCGCTGCTGATGGCGATCTACGGCTCGCTGCTGGCGGTCGGGGCCACGCTGGGCAGCCTGCTGGCGCTGCCGGTGGCGGCGGTCGCGCCGGGTGGCTGGCGGGGTTCGCTGGCCGTCTGGGGCGTCACCGCCGCGGTGGCCGGCGTCCCGATGCTGCTGATCGCGCTGCGCGAGGGCTCCCGCAGGCTGGGCTCCCGGCGGCACGAACGCGGTCCCAGCCTGTTGCGTTCCCGTCACGCGGTGGCGCTGGGGATCTTCTTCGGGGTGCAGTCGATGCATGCCTACACCCAGTTCGGCTGGACGGCCCAGATGTTCCGCGACGGCGGGGTGGAGCGGGAGTACGCCGGGCTGCTGGTCGCCCTGCTCGCCGGACTGGGCATCGTCACCGGGTTGGTGATGCCGCTGGTGGTGGCCCGGGTGCGCGATCTGCGCTGGGTGGTGGTGGCGCTCGGCCTGCTGCTGGTGGGCGGCTACCTTGGCCTGCTGTACGTTCCGGCCACGGCCAGCTGGCTCTGGGCCGCCGGCCTGGGGCTCTCCGGTGCGGCCTTCCCGATGTCCCTCTCCCTGATCACCGCCCGGACCAGGGATCCGCACGTCACCGCCCGGCTGTCCGGCTTCAGCCAGACCATCGGATACTCGCTGGCCGCCACCGGCCCGTTGCTGGTCGGCGTGATGCTGGCCGCCACCGGCGGCTGGACCATCCCGCTGTGGGTGCTGATCGCCACCACGGTGGTGATGGTGTGGGCGGGCCTGATCGCGTCCTCGCCCGGCTACGTGGACGACGAACTCTCCTGACGCGATTCCGCGTCCCGGAGGCGGTCGGGTGCGACGGACGCCGGCTACTCGCCGGACCGGGTGAGCTGCTGGCGCGGGACGAACTCGCGCTTGGCGTAGGCCGCCAGGGTGTAGGTCAGGAAGCCGTCCACCGCCGCCCCGACGCCGCCGCCGACCAGCGGGACGCGACGCAGCACGATCACCGCCAGGTGCTTGCCGCCGATCCGGCCGGAGAGCCAGCCGGCCACCCGCTCGCTGATCGTCCGCTCCAGCCCGGGGTCGAAGACCGGCGCGGTCGCCACGGCCAGCGGGGTGGTGGGCAGCTTGCCCTCCGCCATCAGCTTGCGGATCTCGTCCTCGCCGAGGATGGCCAGCGCGATCGCGGCCCGCACCCGGCGATCGGTCACGTCGTAGCCGCGCAGGTGGGCGACGCCCGCCACCATCCGGACGCTGAGCACGGCCATCCCAGCCAGGTTCGCCGGCAATCCGATCGGCAGCGTGATCAGGCCGCCCACGCTGGTGGCGAAGCCCTGCGCCGAGGCCAGCCCGATGTGGGAGTTGACCAGCGCGTCGATCGCCGGTTCCCGGCCACCGCGATCCTGCAGCTTCTTCGCCGCCGTCGCCCGCGCGCCGGGGAAGGTGTCGTTCCCGTCGATCCCGAAGTCGATGAGCTGCCGCAGCAACCCGCCCGCGACCTCGGGCGTGCGCGCCACCAGTTGCTTGCCGATCTCACCCGCAGTCGCCATGGAACGTCCTTTCGACGCCGTCCAGCCTACGCAGGTGTTCACCAAGCCCGTCATCCGGCCCACCCCCGACTCGACCCTGGCCGTGGACCGGGGGACGTGGACCGGGGGACGGTTCTCTGGTTCGTTTTGGACCGGGGGACGGTTCCCTGGCTCTTTTTGGACCGGGGGACGGTTCCCTGGCTCGTTTTGGACCGGAGAACCGTCCCCTGGTCCACGACATCGCGTCCCGCGCTGGTGTCGGAGGCGAGTGGGAGAATCGAACCCATGCGGCGGTCGAGGGTTTTCGGTGACTCCGAGCAGTGGCCCGCCCAGGATCTGATCGGGTTCTCGGACGACTTCGACGCCGGGCTGGTGCTGGAGGGCTATCGCGCCGGGGTGTTCCCGATGCCGTTGCATGCCTCCGGCTTCGGTGAGATGGGCTGGTGGTCGCCGCTGCGTCGTGGCGTGCTGACCCTCGAGGGGATGCGGGTCACCCGGTCGCTCCGGAAGTCCGCCGGGCGCTACACCACCACCGTCGACCGGGCCTTCGACCGGGTGCTGGCGGGCTGTGCCGACCCCTCGCGGCCGAACGGCTGGATCGACGACGAGATCGTCCGGGTGTACACCGAGCTGCACGACGCGGGCCACGTCCATTCGGTTGAGACCTGGGACGCCGCCGGACGCCTGGTGGGCGGCCTGTACGGGGTGAGCATCGGCGGGCTGTTCGCCGGGGAGTCGATGTTCCACGACCCGGTGCACGGCCGGGACGCCTCCAAGGTGGCGCTGCTGGCGTTGGCCCGGCTGTTGGCCGACGACTACGCCGAGGCCCGGGTGATCGACGTCCAGTGGCAGACCCCTCACCTGGCCACCCTGGGCGTGATCGAGATCGACCGGGAGGAGTACCTCGCCCTGCTGGAGGAGGCGCTCGGCCTACCCGAGCCCGCCTGGCCGACATAGAGTGCCGCTATGCCCGAACTGCCCGAGGTCGAGGCGCTGCGCGGCTTCCTCGCCGACCGCTGTGTCGGCAAGGTGGTGGCCGACACCCAGCTGGTCGCCTTCGCCTGCCTGAAGACATTCGATCCGCCGCTCGCCGCGCTGGCCGGCCTGGAGGTCGGGCAGGTCGCCCGCCGCGGGAAGTTCCTCGGCCTGGAGATCGGCGGGCTGTGGCTGGTCTTCCACCTGGCCCGGGCCGGCTGGCTGATCTGGAAGGACGAGGTGCCGGCGGCGCCCGCCCGTCCCGGCCGCGGGCCGCTGGCCTTCCGGCTGAGGCTGGAGGACGACAGCGGCTTCGACCTCACCGAGGCCGGTACCCAGAAGCGGCTGGCGCTCTACCTGGTGCCCCACCTGGAGCAGGTGCCCGGCATCGCCGGCCTCGGCCCCGAGCCGCTCGACGAGGCCTTCACCCCCGAGGTGTTCGGCGCGATTCTGGACGCTGCCGGGCGCTCCCAGCTCAAGGGCGTGCTGCGCGACCAGCGGACCATCGCCGGGATCGGCAACGCCTACTCCGACGAGATCCTGCACGCCGCGCGGCTCAGCCCGTTCAAGCCCGCCAACGGCCTGGACGCCGGCGAGCGCGAGCGGCTCTACGCAGCGCTGCGCGGAGAGCTGACGGCCGCCGTCGCACGGGCCTCCGGCCTGGCCGCCAAGGAACTGAAGGACGGCAAGCGCTCGGCGATGCGCGTCCACGGTCGCACCGGGCAGCCCTGCGGGGTCTGCGGCGACACCGTCGCCGAGGTCTCGTTCGCCGACTCGTCGCTGCAGTACTGCCCCACCTGCCAGACCGGCGGCAGGTCGCTGGCCGACCGCCGGCTCTCCCGGCTGCTGAAGTAGCCGGCCCGCCCCCGGTTATGGTTGCGGCGTGGAACCGATCGTGATCCAGGCGTCACCGGCGCGCGTCGTCGGTCTCGGTCTGGCGTGCCTCGGCTTCACCGCAGCCGGCGTGTGGATGCTGATGTCGGGCAACTGGCTGGGACTGCTGGTGATCGCGTTCTTCGGCGGTGCCGGGGCCTGGGGTACGGCGAGGATGTGGCGCCAACGGGTTCATCTCACGGCGGGCGCCGACGGACTGACGATCGGTGCGGGCGGCTTCGTCCCGTGGCGCGACGTCGAAGCGATCGGCGTCGGCCGGATCTCCGGCGCCAAGGTGCTCGGCGTCCGGCTGGCGAGCTACGACGACTACATCCGGAGCCTGACCCCACAGCAGATCCGGTTGATGCGGACGGTCGCCGGCGCCGGCAAGGCCGCGGGCGCGGTGCTGGTGCCGCTGCAGAGCCTGGACGCCCAGTCAGCCATCGAGCTGGCCGACGGCGGCGGTCCGGCCAGTCTGCTCTCCATCGACCGGCGATCCGTGGCCGGCATGCTGAGCTGGACGCGCAGTCAGTCCGGTTTCGATCTGGTCTGGGCGAGCAGCGCGATCTCCGGCTCCGTCGAACGGTGGGCCGATCAACTCCAGACCCTCCGCCGCCGCGGCGGGTTCTGAGTTCCGTCCCGCGCTCTGCGACCTCAGCCCCCGTTGCCGCTGCCAAGCACGTTGATCAGCGTTTCGATAACGGTTCGGCATACCTCAGTGCGGGCATCTGGTGTGGCGCGAACCGGCGGCTAGCCTGGGAGAACGGCCACCCCCGCCGCCGCTCACGACCACAGGAGATCCATGCCCACGGCCCGGCAGCCCGCCTTCTCGCGCCTGCTCGCCCAGCCGTGGACGCGGAACCCGCGCCTGGGGGTGGCGCTGATCGCCGCCAGCGCGGCCACCAGCATCGCGGTGGGTTTCGCCGGGCCCTCGGCGGTGGCGCTCAAGCTCGGCGAGCGTACGTCCTGGCTGCCGCCGTGGTACCTGCCGGAGAGCGCCGGGACGCCCAACGAGTGGGTGGCGGTGATCCTGCTCTGGCTGGGACTGCTGGCCGGGACGCTCGGACTGTGGATCGCCTGGCGGGCGGTCGCCGACGGCTGGCGCCCGGACAACCGCAGGCTGTTCGGCCTGGGCGTCGGACTGAGCCTGCTGACCGCGCTGGTGCTGCCGCTGACCTCGGCGGACGTCCTGATGTACGCCGCCTACGGCCGGCTGCAGGTGCTCGGCCTCGATCCCTACGACATCACCCCGGCCGAGATCTTCCGGGCCGAGTACGACCCCGTCCTGATCGCCACGGAACGGCCCTGGCAGGACACCCCGTCGGTCTACGGCCCGCTGGCCTCGTTCAGCCAGTGGGTGGCGGCCAGCCTGGGCGGCGAGAGCATGCACGACATCGTGTTCTGGCTGCAGTTGCTGTCCGTTCTGCCCTTCCTGGCGATCGGTGTGATCGCCTACCGGCTGGCCCACGCCGATCGGGAGGCCCAGACCAGGGCGGTGCTGTTCACCGTCCTCAATCCGCTGATGATCTGGTCGGTGGTGGCCGGTGCGCACAACGAGGCCTTCACCCTGGTGTTCGCGATCGTCGGGCTGTGGTTCCTGCGGCGCAACCCGTTCCTGGCCGGCATCGGGATCGGCCTGGCCGGGACGATCAAGGTGTCGCTGGTGTTCTACGGCCTGGCCATGGTGTGGGGGTATCGGCGCGAGCCGCGCAAGCTGGTGCTGCTGGTGATCGGGGCGGTCATCCCGATCGCCGTCGCGTACGGGCTGATCGTCCCCAAGGCGCTGCTGGCCGCGTCCCGCAACACCGGCTACATCTCGGCCGGCTCCTGGGCTCCACCGGTCGCCGGGCTGCTGTCGCTGGTCATGCCGGAATGGGTGGCCCGGTCGATCGTCGGCTGGCTGGGCTGGATCGGTCTGATCGCGATCGCCTGGATGCTGTCGCGGGTGCTGCCCTGGCAGCCCGTTCCCGGGCTGGCGGCCACCGCCAGTCCGCAGCGCGATCCGCTCACCATCGCCACCCGGACCGCCGCCGTCCTCACCACCGCCTGGCTGGTGACCTCCCCGTACACGCTGAGCTGGTACGACCTGATCGCCTGGGTGCCGCTGGGCCTGCTGGCGGCCTCCCGGCTGGAGTCGTTGCTGATGTGGCGCGGGATGTGGCTCTCGATCGCCTACGTCACCGGGCGGTCGGTGCAGTTCGGCCCCGAACTCCAGGTGGTGGCCTCGGCCATCCGGGACGGGCTGTGCTCCGCGGCACAGTTGCTGGTGCTGGTGCTGATCGTCCGCTGGTGGTGGCGGGAGGGCCACGAACTGCCGTCCCTCCACCGGTTGCGCGCCAGCCTGTCGCTGGTCGCCGACCGCCGGTTGGTGCCCTACGACTGACCGGTGAGCCGCGCCGGTAGGGTGTGGCCGTGCTCGGATACTTCGGACCGGCGGGAACGTTCACCCATCAGGCCCTGCAGACGTTCAGCGACGAGGAGGCGATCCCGTACGGGACCGTCGGCCAGGCGCTGGACGCGGTGCGCAGCGGCGTGGTGGAGGGAGCCCTGGTGCCGATCGAGAACTCGGTCGAGGGCGGCGTCACCGTCACCCTGGACAACCTCGCCAACGGCCACCGGCGGCTGATGATCACCCGCGAGGTGATCCTGCCGGTGCAGTTCACCCTGTTCGCCCGGCCCGGGACGGCGCTGGGCGACGTCCGGCGGGTGCTCACCCATCCCCACGCCGCCGCGCAGGTGAGGGAGTGGCTGGCGGCCAACGTCCCGCTGGCGACGGTGACGGAGGGTGGCTCCACCGCGGCCGCGGCCGAGGAGGTATCCGATCCCACTTCGAAGTACGACGCCTCGGTGTCGGCCGACGTGGCCGGTCGGATGTACGGCCTGACCGCGCTGGCTACGGGGATCGCTGACAATCCGAATGCCGTCACCCGGTTCGTCCTGGTCTCCAGGCCTGCTCCGCCGCCGATCCCGACTGGTGCGGACAAGACCACGCTGGTGGCGTACATGCATGCCGACCGGCCAGGCGCGCTGCTGGAGATCCTGGAGCAGTTCGCGGGTCGTGGGGTGAACCTGTGCCGGATCGAATCCCGTCCGACCAAGACCGGATTGGGCAACTACTGCTTCTCGATCGACGCGGAGGGTCACATGCGCGACCCGCGACTGGCCGAGGCGCTGCTCGGCCTGCACCGGATCTGCGAGGACGTGGTCTTCCTCGGCTCCTACCCCCGCGCGGACGGGATCCGTCCCAAGGTGGGCTGGGGGTTCACCGACGCCGACTTCGCCGAGGCCAGGGAGTGGTACGCCGGTCTGGTCAACCCCGAGGACGACGAGTAACGCGCCACCGTCATCGAGCGCTTTCCCCTCACGTCGAGCGCTTGCCTGGGGCGTGGCGCTCGACGTTGAGAGTGGCGCTCAATGGGTGGTTCACGGGGTGGGTTGGGTGCCTACACCATCGTCGAAGCCGACTCGCACGATGCCGCGGTCGAACTGTTCCGGGGCCATCCTCACCTCGCCCTGCTGCCCGGGAACCATCGAGGTTCTGGAATACCCACCCGTCCCGCAGCGTAGCCGGTTGATCCTTGACGACCTCGGGTACCGTAACTCCATGGGTGAGGTCATACCGCTGCGGCCGGAACGCGAGCCGGCGCCGGTGGAGCCGCTGTGGCGCGAGGCCTTGGGCGACCAACTGCGCGAGGAGCGGCTGGATCGGGCCGACCGGCTGGTCGATGTCGCCGGACGCGCCGGGGTGTCGCCCCAGTACCTCTCCGAGCTCGAGCGCGGTCTGAAGGAGCCCTCCTCGGAGTTCCTGGCCGCGCTTGCCGGGGCCCTGGATCTCACCGTCGCCGAGCTGACCCGGCGGACGAGCCTGCGGATCGTCCGGACGAACTCAGTTCCCGGCCCGGTCTGCCTGGCCGCCTGACGCCGCCTTCTCTCCTTCGGTGGGTTCGGGGAAGTCGTGACCGGGCGAAGCCTGTTCGCGCTCGCCTGACGTCATCGGCTCGACCACTTCCAGTACCCGGTCGACCACCCCGAACCTGACCGCCTCGGTCGGGGTCAGGATCAGCTCCCGCTCCAGGTCGGCCCGGATCTGCTCGGGGGTGCGGTTGGTGTGCTTGGCCAGCAGTTGCTCCTGCAACGCCCGGACCCGCGCGATCTCGTCCGCTTCGAGGATCAGGTCGGGGATCGTCCCGCGTCCCTCGGCGGCCGGGGCATGGATCACCACCCGGCCGTGCGGCAGGATCTGGCGGTTGCCCGGCGCGCCGCCGGCGAGCAGCAGGGCGGCGCTGGCCGCCGCCTGACCCACGCAGGTGGTCTCCACCCGCGGCCGGACGAAGTGCATGGCGTCGTAGATCGCCAGGGTCGCCGGGATCGAGCCGCCCGGCGAGTTCAGGTACAGCGAGATCGGGGTCTCGGAGTTCTCGCTCGCCAGGTGCAGCAACTGGGCGATCACGGTGTTCGCCACGCCGTCGTCGATCGGGGTGCCGAGATAGACGATCCGGTCGGCCAGCAGCCGGCTGTAGATGTCCACCGTCCGCTCGCCCCGATCGGTGCGGGTGGTCACGTAGGGAATCTGGTAGCTGGTCATCACGCCCCCAATCCGATCCGGCGCTGCGGCGCCGGGAAGAGCTCAGGTCCTTCGACGATCGCGTCCACGAAGCCGTACGCCAGGGCTTCGGTGGCGCTGAACCAGCGGTCGCGACGGGAGTCGGCCTCGACCTGCTCGACCGGCTGGCCGGTGTCCTCGGCGATGCAGCCCAGCACGGTGTCGCGGGTGCGGCGCAGGTCGTCAGCCTGGATGGCGATGTCCATCGCGGTGCCGCCGATCCCGGCCGAGCCCTGGTGCAGCAGCACCCGTCCGTGCGGCATGGTGTACCGCTTGCCCTTGGCGCCGGAGGAGAGCAGGAACTGGCCGGCGCTGTAGGCCATGCCCAGGTTGATCGTGCTGACATCGTTGGGGATGGTTCGCATGCAGTCGCGGATCGCGAGCATGCCGGGGATGGAACCGCCGGGGGAGTTGATCAGCAGGCGGATGTCGGAGGTGGGGTCGTCCGCCGCGAGGACGATCAGCGCGCTGCACAGCCGCAGCGTGTTCTCGTCCACCAGCGGGCCGCTCAGCACGATCGTCCGTTGTTCGAACAGCCGGTCGTGCAGGTGATGGTCGAGCTTGAGCAACGGTTCGGTCTCGGTCATGGGACGAGCCTGCCCGGCCGCTGGCCGGCATCGAAGCGCACGCTGCTGTCAGCGGATCTGCCGACAGCAGCCTGGCGTGGCCGGAGGCCGGGTCAACGACCTTCGAACTGAGTGCGATCCTGTGCGTCGCCCACCACGGCAATGATGCGAACAATCCGGAGATCGTCGGAGACCCGGTACCACAGCTGGCAGGGGAATACGCCGAGATGCCACCGTCGGACTCCGTCCTCCACCGGACGCCCGATATGGGGACGTTCCTCGATCTGGCGAGCTGCCTGGTAGAAGTCGTCCAGGAACCGATCGCCCTGAAGGATTTCAGGGTTGTCGTAGTAGGCGACAATCCGGTCCCGGTCGCGACGAGCGTTCGGGCCGAGCAGGACGCGGTAACTCACCCGACTGGGCGTCGCCTGGCGCGGACCTCGAGTTCGTCGTCCTCAAGCGAGACGTAGCTTTCCCAGTCGGCTGTGTCGTCCTCGGCTACGCGCTGACGCAGAAGTTCGCTGAGTTCGGGCGTCAGCGGTTCGGCGGCGACCGAAGCCTCGATGGCATCACGGAGTTCCAGGCGCGCGGACTCATCGAGTTGCATCACCTTCTCCAGCAGCGCCCGCTCAACCATGCGCCCATGGTAGCCACCGGGGCTGACCCCCAACAGGGCGGGGCAGACGGTTGACCTGACGTGGGGGCTGCGCCGGTAGGCTTGGGGATCGTGATTGATCCCAAGCTGCTGCGCACCGATCCGGACCGTCTTCGCCGCTCGCAGGCCGCGCGCGGGGAGTCCGTCGATCTGGTCGACGAGCTGATCGCGGCGGACGAACGGCGTCGCGCCCAGATCGCCGCGTCCGAGGCGATGCGTGCGGAACAGAAGGAACTCTCCCGGCAGGTGCCACGGGCGTCCGCGGAGGAGAAGCCCGCCCTGCTGGCCCGCACCAAGGAGCTCGCCCAGCAGGTGAAGGACGCGGTCGCCGAGGCCGAGGCCGCCAAGCTCACCTTCGACGACCTGATGCTGCGGCTGCCGAACCTGGTGATCGACGGGGTCCCCACCGGCGGCGAGGACGACCTCTACGTGCTGGAGACCATCGGCACTCCGCGGGACTTCGCCGCCGAGGGGTTCGAACCGAAGGACCACATCGAGATCGCCGAGGGCCTGCGCGCCATCGACATGGATCGGGGTTCGAAGGTGTCGGGCTCGCGGTTCTACTTCCTCACCGGGATCGGCGCCCAGTTGGAGTTCGCGCTGCTCAACCTGGCGATGGCCAAGGCCGCCGAGTGGGGGTTCACCCCGATGATCCCGCCGGCGCTGGTGCGTCCGTCCGCCATGGAGGGCACCGGCTTCCTCGGCCAGGCCGCCGAGGACGTCTACTACCTCGAGCGGGACGACCTCTACCTGGTCGGGACGTCGGAGGTGGCGCTGGCGGCGTACCACTCCGACGAGATCCTGGACGCGGGGACGCTGCCGCGGCAGTACGTGGCGTTCTCGCCCTGCTACCGCCGCGAGGCAGGCTCCTACGGCAAGGACACCAAGGGCATCTTCCGGGTGCACTGGTTCGACAAGGTCGAGATGTTCGTCTACTGCGACCCGGCTGACGCCGAGGAGTGGCACGGCAAGCTGCTGAACTTCGAGAAGGAGTTCATCAAGCTGCTGGAGATCCCCTTCCAGGTGCTCGACGTGGCCTCGGGTGACCTGGGGTTGTCGGCCGCCCGCAAGTACGACTGCTACGGCTACGTCCCCAGCCAGGGCCGGTACCGGGAGATCACCTCCACCTCGAACTGCACCGAGTTCCAGGCCCGCCGGCTGAACATCCGGCTGCGGGACGGCGATGGCGTCCGATCGGTTGCGACGCTGAACGGCACCCTGTGCTCGATGGCCCGCCCGATCATCATGCTGCTGGAGAACCACCAGCAGGCCGACGGCTCGGTGTATGTCCCCGAGGCCCTGCGTCCCTACCTCGGCGGCCGGGAGCTCCTCACCCCCGTCAGCTGATCGCAGCTGTTCGCTCCCGCGACGGCAACAACGGTGGACCAGGGGACGGTTCTCTGGCTCGTTTTGGACCCCGGAACCGTCCCCTGGTCCGCTGTGGACCCCGGAACCGTCCCCTGGTCCACTGCGCCAGGATTCACCGGACGGACGCCTGGCCGCCACCGGCCCGTCACCGGGGGCGAGTACCCTTGGTTGAAGAATGAAGAATGTAGAGATGGCGGTCAGGGGACCGCAGGCGGCCTGGAGGCCGCAGTTGGTAGCGCTCGACATCGACGGGACGCTCGTCGATCACGAGGGCGCAATGCCTGAGAATGTCCGCCGCAGCGTGCGGCGTGTCGTGGAGGCGGGAGTGCCCGTCGTCCTTTCCACCGGACGGAGTTGGCACTCCACCCGTCCGATCTTTGAACAACTCGATCTGCCGCCGGGTCCGGCGATCGCGTCCAATGGCGCGGTGACCGTGGCGTTCCCGCCGGTGGAAGTCCAGAAGGTGGTGACCTTCAACCCCGCCTACGTAGTGCAGCGGGTGCTCGCCGAGCACCCCAAGGCCGCGCTGGCCGCCGAGGTGATCGGCGAGGGCTACCGGGTCACCAAGCACTTCCCCGAGGGCGACCTCACCGGCACGATCCAGGTGGTGAGCCCGGACGAACTGGCCGGCAGTGACGTCACCCGGCTGATCGTCCGCGACCCGGAGGCCTCCGACGAGGACTTCATCGCGCTGGCCGAACGGCTCGGCCTGCACGGCGTGAACTACTCCGTCGGTTGGACGGCTTGGCTCGACATCGCTCCCGCCGGCGTCACCAAGGCTCACGCCCTGGCCGAGGTTGCGCAGGCGATGAACGTTGCCGGGGCGGACGTGCTGGCGGTCGGCGATGGTCGCAATGACATCGAGATGCTCGGCTGGGCCGGACGTGGGGTCGCCGTCGGCGACGCCCCGGACGAGGTGAAGGCCGCGGCCGACCACGTCACCGGCCGCTTCGCCGAGGGTGGCACCGCGGACGAACTGGACCGCTGGTTCAACTAGCGAAGCATCCAGGCCATCCGTGAGCCCCGGTCGCCGGGGTGTGCCCGGGCTTCGCCGGGCTCAGCGATCGCTGGTCAGCGGCTCCCCGAGCTGGCGAGAACAGATCGACCGGGCGGTGGGGGGTTTTGTGTGTTGATGCGCCCGAAACCCCCCAAAT
>JAEXCA010000204.1 GCA_023393755.1 Actinomycetes bacterium
CTGCATGACCACTCCTGAAATATATGCGTGTGCATATAGTTAACCAGGGTTGCGGCGGGTTTGTTCCATCCGGAGTGACGGGTGGACGGCGGAACCTGGGAGTGTGCTGAACCATGCTGTTCCGAGCGAGGACGTGCCGGATGAGCTGTGGTGACTGGATCTGGGGTCGTACTGGAGGTGCCGCAGCTCGCCCGTCGGGCGCGCCGCCGCCGGGGCACGATGGTTCAGCAGGCTCCTAGAGGTGGGGCTGGGCCGCGACGATCCGGTCGCGCAGCCGGTGGAGCATGGAACGCAGTTCGGCGAACTCGGCCTCGGAGAGGCCGGTGGCGTCCTCCACCCGGGCGCGGACGGCGGCCGCCCGGGGTTCGAGTTCGCGGCCGCGATCGGTGACGAAGACCCGCACCACCCGTTCGTCGGTGGCGCTGCGTTCGCGACGGATCAGCCGGGCGGCCTCCAGTCGGCGGAGCAGGGGTGAGAGCGTCCCGGAATCCAGCTCGATCGCCCGGCCGAGTTCGGCCACGGTCCGGCCGTCCGCCTCCCAGACCGCCAGCATGGTGAGGTACTGCGGGTAGGTGAGCTGCAGTT
Organism: Actinomycetes bacterium; assembly: GCA_023393755.1. Taxonomy (GTDB): domain Bacteria; phylum Actinomycetota; class Actinomycetes; order Propionibacteriales; family Propionibacteriaceae; genus Propionicimonas. Next base: position 586 of record JAEXCA010000204.1, read on the forward strand.
CGCCCAGCGCCTGGCGGTAGGCGGCGGTCAGCGCCTTGGAAGCCGAGTAGAGCGCAAAGCAGAGCTGGTCGTCGACCCTGGCCGGCTGCGGCGGTGCGGTTCGTCCCATCGTCACCTTCTTTCGGGGCTTCAGCATAGCGTATCGATTGTGTACAGTTGGATTGCACACAATAGAATCTGACGCAACCGAAGGAGCGCAGTCATGAGCATCGCCGAACGCACCGCCGTCACCACCTGGAGCGGCTCGTTGCCCGCCGGGCTGGGCACCCTGCACGACACCAGCAGCGGCGCCCTGGACGGCCAGGCGGTCACCTGGGCCTCCCGCACCGAACGCCCCGACGGCAGGACCAGTCCCGAGGAACTGCTGGCGGCCGCCCACTCGTCCTGCTTCTCGATGGCGCTCACCCTGAAGCTCGGCGAGCGCGGCGTCACCCCCACCGAACTGACCGTCTCGGCCACGGTCGCCCTGGAGGAGGTCGGCGGCGTGCCGACCATCACCACCTCGAAGTTGAGCGTGAAGGCGCGGGTCGACGGGCTGGAGGTCGCCGACTTCCGCGCCGCGGTGGCCGAGGCGGCCAAGCTCTGCCCGGTCTCCCGGCTGTTCGCCGGCGCCAAGGTGACGGTCGAGGCCGAGGAACTGCTGTCGTGACGATCGCGGCGGCACTGGAACGCGAGCATCGCGACATCGACGGCTGCCTGGAGGTGTTCCTGGACGACCCGGCCGGTGCCGCCGACGTGCTGCGCACCGGCCTGGCCGCGCTGCAGCGTCACATCTACCTCGAGGAGGCCCTCCTCTTCCCACCACTGCGGACGGCCGGACTGGAGATGCCGGTGCAGGTGATGCTCGCCGAGCACGGCCAGATCTGGCGTCTGATGGATCGGGCGATCGCCGCGCTGGACGCCGGTGACCCGGACGCGGCCGTCCTTGCCGTCCAGGAGATGATGGACGTGCTCGACCGGCACAACGCCAAGGAGGAGCCGGTGATCTACCCGCACGCGGACACCGATCTGGCCCCGGAGCAGGCGGACCGGCTGGATCTGTTCATCGGCATGGGCGGGATGCCGCCGGGCTGGGTCTGCGAGCGGGCGTAGCAGCCGGCCGGACCGCGGATCTGGCGGTTCTGAGCGGCCGATCGACGTCCGGCCGGAACGTGACCGCGGAAGTTGTCGCTGTGAAGCCCGATTCCGGGCTGGTAACGACCATCTCTGCGGTCACAGCGCGATCGGGCCGGGAGAACGGCCTGGTAGCGACAATATCCGCGGTCGGCGCGCGCCATCGGAGCGTAGGCTCGGGTCATGGAGACACCTGCCATCGAAAGACTGCCGGACGAGGGGTTTCGCCGGGTGCTGTGCGTGGTGGCCCATCCGGACGACCTGGAGTACGGCACCTCGGCCGCGGTGGCGGAATGGACCGCCCGCGGTGTCGAGGTCGCCTACCTGCTGCTGACCCCCGGCGAGGCGGGGATGCAGCGGCCACCGGACGAGGTGGGGCCACTGCGGGCCAGGGAGCAGCGTGCCGCCTGCGACGCGGTCGGCGTGGCAGCGCTGCAGATCCTCGCCCACCCGGACGGGATGCTGGTCTACTCCCTCGACCTGCGGCGTGACATCGCGCGGGTGATCCGGCAGTTCCGGCCCGATGCCGTGGTCACCACCTCCTGGGAGGTCGAGCCCGGCTGGGGACTCAACCAGGCCGATCACCGGGCGGCCGGGCTGGCCGCGGCGGACGCCGTCCGCGATGCCGACAACACCTGGGTGTTCCCCGAGCTGGCCCGGGACGAGGGCCTGCCCAAGTGGGGTGCGACCTGGCTGCTGGTCTCCGGCGACAGCCGTCCCACCCATGGGGTCGCGGTGTCGCCCGGGTCGGTTGCGAAGGCGGTGGCATCGCTCGAGGCCCACGCCGCCTACCTGGCGGATCTGCCCTGGCATCCGGCCCCGGCCGACTTCATCCCGGGCATCCTGGCGGACCAGGGCAAGCCGCTGGGCGCCGAAGCGGGCGTCCTGTTCCGCGGTTACCGGCTGCGCGACTGACTCCCTGAGCCGGAAGGGCGCTGGGCGGAGGCTCCCACCTTCACGTTGTGCAGCCGCGCCCGCCGCTGCGGTCGGGGTGCGACCGGTACCCTTCCCAGGTGATCCAAGGCCAGCCGAGCGTCGATGACCTGGTGGTGCTCACCCGCGGCGGCCTGGACAGCGTCACCATCTACCATCCGGTGATCCCGCCCGAGCCGTACTGGAAGCACCAGAAGCTGCGTCGGGCGCTGGAGCGATCGTTGACCGCCGCGATCACCCGCCTGGTCGGACGCGGGGTCGGCCACGACCTCCGGTGGGCGATCCGGCAGCAGTTCACCCAGGCGATGAAGCAGGAGCGGTTCGAGGGGCAGTCGGTCGCTCTCTTCCTCACCGCCGAGTCGGCCACCGGCTTCGTGCTGCCGGTCCGGATCGAGCCGGACGTCCGGGTGGGCGACTACTTCGATCTCGGCCCGTTGCTGCGGGCGATCACGCTGACCAACCCGGTCCACGGGCTGACCGTCACCGAGCACGACTGGGGGTTGTGGGAGGCGACCGGAACGCAGCCGGCACGGTTGCTGGCCGGCAGCTCGCGGGAGCTGGACGGCACCGGCCTTCGGGCGCTGGCGTTCCGGCTGTTCCGGCTGGTGACCGACGGGTCGTCCTACTTCCTGACCCGGGACGCCTTCATCGGACGGGCGCTGCAGCGGGCCGCTGAGCGTCTGGACGCCTTCGATCCCAACCGGGCCGGTCAGCTGGTGCTGTTTCCGGACGATGACATCGTCGGCCGGCGGTCCTTCGGCGCGATCGTGGAGAACGCCAGGTTGGGCCGCACCGTCGAGGTGGTGCACGGCGACGCGGACGGCCTCACCCCGGGACGGATCGGACGCGAACTCCGCCGTCGCCATCGCCGCCACACCCAGCAGGAGCTGAGCCGGAAGATCGCCCTGCTGCGGGCCGAGCACGCCGACGGCTACCCCAGCACCGAGCTGGCCGAGATCGCCGTCGCCGCGGCGGCCGGGCGGGTCCGCACCTTCATCTACGACGCCACGGCCGACCACCACGGCAGGCTGGACGGCACCGGCCGCTTCGTCCCGGATCAGTGGGGCTACGACGCCCTGGCCCGGGTGGCGGTGGACGTGCTGGCCGGTGGCGGGGAGGCCTTCGCGGTCATCCCCGACGAGTTGCTCTCCGGCGTGATGGGTACCCCCGTCCTGGCCGAGATCGCCTATCCGACGCCGCCGGATCCGGCCGGTTCGCGCTAGTCAACGCTGGATTGCGAGCCGGTCGCCATCGACAGTGCCCGGTGCCCGGTGGCAGGCTGGCACCATGACGGACGACGCCGAGCGCCAGCTGCTGCTGGGTCACCTGCGGGCCCAGCGGCGGCACATCCTCGCCCAGCTCGAGGGCCTCGACGACGCCCAGCTGCGCACCCTGGTGCTGCCCTCGGGCTGGACCTGCCTCGGGCTGGTGAGGCATCTCACCGTCTCGGACGAGCGCTACTGGTTCGAGGTGGTGATGGCCGGCGGGCCGCTCGACTTCTGGCCCGAGGGCGAGAACGGCGACTGGCTGGTCGGGCCGGACGAACCCGCCGAGCAGGTGGTGGCCGACTATCGCGCCGCGGTTGCGTTCTCCGACGACCTGATCGGGTCCACTCCGCTGGACGCGCCGCCCCGGCAGCCGGAGGAGTGGTGGGAGCCGGCCGGGCTCGCCTTCCCCGACCTGCGGTCGGTCGTCCTGCACACCCTGGTCGAGACCGCCGTCCACGCCGGCCACCTCGACGCCGCCCGCGAGCTGATCGACGGCCGGCAGTACATCGTCCTCTGATCCCCAACCCGAGGAGAACACCATGGCCCTGTCACTGAGCCCCTACCTGAACTTCGCCGGCAACGGCCGGGAGGCGATGACCTACTACCACTCCGTCTTCGGCGGGGAACTGCGGCTGTTCGGCTACGCCGAGTTCGGCATCGAGGGCCCCGAGGAGGGACTGATGCACGGAAACCTGCAGATCCAGCCCGGTGTCTCCGTCTCGGCCTCCGACGCCATGCCGGGCGCGGAGCAGACCTGGGGAGGCACCCGGGTCTACTGCTCGTTCTTCGGCGACGATCTGGCCACCCTGCAGTCCTGGTTCGAGAAGCTGGCCGCCGACGGCAGCGTCGGGATGCCGCTGGAGAAGCAGGTCTGGGGCGACACCTACGGCCTGGTGAAGGACAAGTACGGCATCGAGTGGATGTTCAACGTGGCCGCCTAGCACCTCCTTCGGGGTCGCTCCGCAGGAGCGAGTCAGTTCCTCGCTTCGCGCGTCGAGACGTGCGCGTGGTCGCGTCCCCGCTCCTCGCGTCCGGCCAGGACGCCCGGGCGGCGCGGCAACCGGCCGCGGTCGCCCCCTCCTCGCACGTTCGGTCAGGGACGATCCCTGAGGTCGCTCCGCAGGAGCGAGTCTCGAAGGGTCGTCCATGAAGCGAGCTGTCGGCGTCCGCCTCAGCGGAGCTGCCGGGATTGCTCCTCGGCGACCAACCGCTTGGCCAGGTCCCCGAAGGTGACGTCCACCGCGGCGGGGGCGGCCTCGGCCAGGTCGCTGCGACGGGCGTAGGCGTCGAAGTCAGCCCGCTTGCCGGCCAGCAGTTCGGTGATCCGTTCGTCCACGGTGTCGACCGCCAGCAGCCGGTGCACCTGGACCGGGCGCACCTGGCCCATCCGATGCGCGCGGGCGATCGCCTGCTCCTCGCTGGACGGGGTGAGCTGCGGCTCGCACAGCACCACTACGGACGCCGCCTGCAGGTTGAGCCCGATCCCGGCGGCCTGGATCTGCGCCAGCAGGACGGCCGGGCCCGGATGGGCGGTGAAGGCGTCCACCACGTCCTGACGCCGCGTGGCCGCCACCGCGCCGGTGAGCGGGCCGAACACCGCGATACCGGACGCCGGCTGGGAGGGCGGCGGTTCGCCGGCACTTCCTGCCACATGGTCGCTCGCCGCGACAGCCACGTCGCCTGAAGCCACCGGCTCGCGGTCAATGTCAGCAGGCGGTGAGGGGAGGCCGCGGACCGGGGAACCCTCCCCCGGTCCGTTGACCGCGGTGCCGGCCCGGTCGATGACGTCCAGGAAGAAGGAGTAGACCACCACCTTCAGCCCGTTCGCCGCAGCCTCGGCGAGCAGCTCCGCCAACCGCTCCAGCTTGGCGCACTCGCCCGGGCCGAACCCGGCCTGCCGGATCGCCATCAGATTGCCGGTTCCGACGGCGGTTCGGTAGCGACGCCGATCGTCCGGAGTGAGGTAGACCCACTCGTCGATCTCCTGCCGCTCGGGCAGTTCCACCAGCACGTCGACGGCGTTGCGGCGCAGATAGACCGGCGAGACCCGGCGGCGGAAGGCGACCGAGCCGGACGGCATCCCCTCCGCCGGCACGATGTCGGATTGCAGGTAACGGATCAGCCGGGCGAACTCGTCGACGGTGTTCTCCATCGGGGTGCCGGTGAGGAACCAGACGTGGTCGGCCGACCCGGCCAGCCGGCGAACCGCCCTGGAGCGGGCGGTGTCCGGGTTCTTGGCGAAGTGGGCCTCGTCCACGATCAGGGCGGTCAGCCGCAGATCGTGCGGGAGTTCGAGTCGTCGCAGGGTGTCGTAGGTGGTGATGCCGATCGGCCCCTCCGCCAGCCATTGGGTGACCTCGTCCTGCCGATCGGGGCCGTGCAGGGTGAGCGCGGGCAGGAGCGTCCGCCGCTCGATCTCGCGTTCCCAGTTGGCCATCACCGAGGCCGGGCAGACCACCAGGATCGGGCCGCCGTCGAAGGTCCGCAGGTGGCAGGCCGCGGCCAACGCCTGGATGGTCTTGCCCAGGCCCATCTCGTCACCCAGGATCACCCGGCGCCGGGCCAGGGCGAACCGCGCCCCGAAGGACTGGTAGCCGCGCAGGTCGACGTTCCGCAGCCGGTCGTCGAGCTCCTGGGCCTGGACGTCGGCCACCACGTCGTCGGTGAGGAATCCCTGCACCGCATCGGACGGGACGCCGGTCGCGACGAACTCGCTGAGCAGCGCGTAGTAGTCGGACGCCCGGCGCTCGAAGCTCGGCCACGGGTCGCCGACGGGCTGTGCCGCCGCCCGGCTCAGCCGGTCGATCCGCTCGTCCAGCCGGCTCTGCTCGGCCTGACCGAGGACGGACGCCAGCCGGTCGGCCGCCGCCAGCGCGGCCTGACGATGCTGGCCGCCGGTGAACAGCCAGCGGACCGGGTTCGCCGCCGGGCGGGCGGTGGCCAACTCGGCCGGCAGCCGCACCACCAGGTCGTGCAGTTGGTCGGTCAGCCCGGCCGATTCCCGGCGCAGCAGGTCGTACCGCTCCAGCGCCTGCAGCAGCGCGGTCGCCGCGGTATTGGACGGATCCAGCTCGATCCGGAACCGGGTCTCCTCGGCGAGGTCGGCGCGGACCGCGTCCGCTGCTGCCCGGATCGCCCGGGCCGAGGTGGTTCCGATCCCGGGCAGTTTGGTGAGCGTCGCCTCGTCCGGCAGCTGCCCGACCGTGGTGTACCCGGCGGCCAGCAGGGGAGCGAGGTTGAGCCGTCCCTGCGAGGCGGAGCGCAGGGTCTCCAGCGGCAATGTGGTGAGCCCGGCGGAGACCAGGCCGTCCAGCACCTGCGCGTGCCGCGCCGGGATATCCGAGCTCGCTCGCTGCAGGATGCCGACCGCGTCGGTCACCCGGCGAGCCAGCGCCCTGGCCGCGCGGATCACCGCACCGGCGGAACCTCGCGAGCTGACCACGGGGTCACGTTAGTGAACGCGCCGGGTCAGGAGCATCCCAGGGCCGCATGACGCGCGTTTCCACCGCATATGGCCGGACCTCGCGGCGGTGGCCGCGTGATTCGCGCATTGACGCCGCTTCTCGGCCCCGGTGGCGCGCCGGTATGCGGCGGGAATGCGCGGTCGGGGAGTGACGGCTGTGGTGAGCCCGGCTTAAGCGGTGTGGATGCGCGAAGCGAGAATCGGATCGGCGGGGTCGATCTCAGCCGGCAGTCAGGCCCGAGCCGCCTGCGCGGCCCGGATGGTGTTGCCCACCACGGTTCGACCCACCCGCCAGTCGACCGGGACGCGGCCCGCCCGCGTGAGCAGCTGCTCGACCAAGCCGGCGAAGCCGAGGTTGTGGTTGGGTCCGGAGACATCGAGTTCCACCCCACGGATCCCGTCGGCGGTCAGCAACTCGATCGCGTAGCGATCCGGTCCGGGGAGCCCGGTGACCGTCGCCTGCACCGGAACGGGTGGACGATCGGCGAAGGTCAGCCGTCCAGTCACCCCCGCCGCGTCCTCGGAGAGGGTCGCCGACCCGGCTCGGCGGCGCACCCAGCCGGAGGCGGCGGTCAGCACGCCGCCGGGCAGCAGGGTGTCGACCAGTTCCCAGGCGTGGACGCCGACGGTCACCAGGGTCCCGCCGCCGACCGACGGATCGTCCTGCCAGCACTGCCGTGCGGTCTGGAAGGGCGCGTTGTCGTGCTGGGCGATGACCCGGACGGCGAGGATCTCCGCCCCGAGGGTGCGGCGGCGCAGCTCGGCCACGGCCGGAGCGAACCTCAGCACCGATGCGGTGCCGATCGTCCCCGCAGGGGCACTGGCGACCACCTGCTCCCAGGCGTCGAGCTGCCGGGGAGTGGCCGCGACCACCTTGTTGAAGAAGGCCGGGATCCCGGCCGCCAGCACGGCGGCGGCCGTCCTGACCAGGTCGGATGGGTGCGGGGTCGCGATGATCAGCTCCGGACGGTCGGCGCAGAGCGCCGCCACAGACTCCCGTTCCGGGCAGCCGAACCGATGGGCGAAAGCCCGGCGCCGCTCTGGATCGGGGTCGCTCACCCCGGAGATCGAGGCGCCGAGCGTCACAGCGTTGGCCGCGTCGGAATGGGGATGGGAGTGCGCCAGCCCGGCGAAGCCGATCCGCACCGTCAGGCCATCAGGGAGAGCCGGGCCGGATCCACCGCGTGCCGCAACGGCGACCCGGCGACGAAGGCTTCGATCTCGGCGGTGACGATCGCTCCCTGCCGGCGGCGTCCCTCCCAGGTGCCGGCCGCCCGATGCGGGGTCAGCAGCACATTGGGCAGCCCGCGGAACTGACTGTCGAGTGGCAGCGGCTCCTCGTCGAAGACATCGATGGCGGCGTCGATCCGTCCGGTCCGCAGCTCCCGCAGCAGGGCGGCCTCGTCGACCAGCCAGGAGCGCGCCGTGTTCACCAGGCCGGCGCCGTCGGGCATCAGGGCGAGTTCGCGGGCGCCGATCAGCCGATGGGTCTCGGGCAGCGAGGGCGCGTGCAGGGCGACGATCCTGGCCCGGCTCAAGGCATCGTCCAGGCACAGCAGCTCGGCCCCCAGGCCAGCTGCCTCGCCCGCCGAAACGGTGGGATCGACCAGCAGTGGCTCGGCGCCCAGCACCCGAAGCAACTCCAGGTAGGCCCGGCCGGTGCGGGAGGCCCCGATGACCGCGATCGGGGCTCCGAGCAGTTCGTGCTGCACCGCGCCGGCGTCGTACCAGCGCCCGTCCCGCAGGCCGTGATGCAGCCGCGGCAGCCGATGCAGCAGCGCCAGGGTGAAGGCGAGCGAGACCTCCGCGACCGGCCGGGCCATCGCCGCGCCGGCCTGGGTCACGATCACCCCGCGCTCGAACACCGCGTCGGTCACCAGCGCCCGGACGGACGCACCGATGTGCGCGATCAGCCCCAGCCGCGGCAGTCGGTCGAGCACCTCGGACGAGAACGGTCCCGTTCCCCAACTGCTGATCACGACCCGCGCCCGGGCGGGAACCTCGTCGAGCGAGTCCACCCGCAGAAAGCCACCCTCCACCAGGTCGGCAGCGGCCCGAAGCCGCGCCAGCTCATCCGGGCCGAAGAGTTCCGCCATCAGCGGCTCAGGCACCACCGCGACCAGGGCGCTCATCCCAGCCAGTTCGCCAGGTTCGCTCTGACGAACTCCTCGTCGGTGAGCTCCGGATAGGCCAGCCGCACCCGGGCGATCTCCTCGGACTGCCCGGGGGACAGACCCTCCTCCGGATCCAGGCACCAGGTGCCGACCAGCAAACCCTGCTGCCGCAGCAGCTCGTGCACCCCGGCGATCACGCCGTGGAAGTCGTTGGCCGGGTCGAAGACCGCCTGGTTGATGTCCAACAGATCGGCGGCCACCCGGCCCAGGTCGCGGTAGGCGACCGCGTCCCCGGCCATGGCGCGGTGCGCCTGCTCCAGCAACCGGACCGCCGCGCGGGTGCCGACCGCCCACTGGCCGAGCAGCCCGCCGACGAACCGCAGGGTGCGCGGGCCCCGCGGGGTCTCCACGTGGAACTCGGTGAGCAGGTCGGCGACGATCGCGTCGTCGTTGCCGGTGTACAGCGCGATCTCGTCCGCACGACCGGACGCGGCGACGCCGCGGACCAGCTCGAGGGTGCGGTACCGGTCGAACGGCGCCGCCTTGACCGCGACCACGCTGGGCAGCTGGGCGAACCGGCGCCAGAACTCCCGATCCAGGACCGGCCCGCCGATCGCCACCTGCAGGTAGAAACCGATCACCGGCAGCACCGTGCCCACCGCCGCCGCCCGCTCGAGCAGCGCCTCCGGGTCGGCACCGGCATCGCGCGGGCTGACCAGCACCGCGTCGTACCCCAGCGAGCGGGCCAGCTCGGCCTCCGCGACGGCCTGCGCGGTTCCCCCCGCCACCCCGGCGATCCGGATCACCTCGGGACGGGCGCACCGGTCCAGTTCCTCGGCGGCCAGCGCCAGGACGGGCTCGAACAGGTCGTGTTCCGCATCCCGGATCTCGAACTGGGTGGTGTGGACGCCGATCGCGATCCCGCCCGCGCCCGCGTCCAGGTAGTAGCGGGTGAGCGCCCGCTGCCGGCGCTCGTCCAGGGTCCGCTCGGCGGTCAGGGCCAGCGGATGCGCAGGCACCACCGCCCCGGACGCCAGGGTGCGCGCGGCTTCGGGACGAAGCCGGGGAACCGTCGCCATCAGAACCGCCCGTCCCGGACCGCCCACTTGGTGGGTTTGGCGGTTCTGGGCAGCCCGTCGGCCAGCCAGGCCGCCTGCCACTGGATCAGGGTCTCGGCGCAGACCGAGGGGTAGCCGAACTCGGCCATGCAGCGGCGGGCGTCGCTGAGCAGCGCGGTCGGCTGCGGCTCGTCCACCAGGGTCACCTCGCGGCCCAGCAGCCTGCCGAACTGCCGGGCCACCGACGCTACGCTGAGCAGTTCCGGACCGGTCAGGTTGATCGTGAAGACCTCGGACGAGGCGCGGCTGAGGCTGCGCAGCACGACCTCGTTGGCGTACCCCTGCCAGACCACGTTGACGTTCGAGGTGGCCAGGGAGACCGGCTCGCCGGCCAGGACGGCGCTGCCGATGTCGGCCAGGACGCCGTAGCGCAGGTCGACCGCATAGTTCAGCCGGATCAGCGCGACACGGGTCCCGCGGGCTTGGGCGCCGAACTCGAAGACCCGCTCCCGTCCCAGGCAGGACTGGGCGTACTCGCCGATCGGTGCCGGTGGGACGTCCTCGGCGGCGCCACCTGAGGAGGCGGGGAGGAACGGGTAGACGTTGCCGGTGGAGAGCGCGGCGATCGCGCTGCTCCGATAGCGCCGCGCGACCCGGTCGGGCAGTGCCGCGTTGACCTCCCAGGCCCAGGAGGCGTGCGTGGCGGCGCCGAACTTGGCACCGACCATGAAGATCACCTGCTCGGCGTCCGGCAGGACGGAGAGGTCGTCGTTTTCGATCAGGTCGAACGGCACGACGGTCACCCCCGCCGCCTCGAGCCGCTGGCGTACCGCGGGGTCGCCGAACCGGGAGACCGCGTAGACGGCGTCCCGCTCCCGTCCGGCCGCGTCCAGACCGCGACGGGCCAGCCGGGCCAGGGTGGGGCCCATCTTGCCGCCGGCACCCAGGATGACCAGGTCTCCCCGTCCCTCGGCCAGCTCCTCGACCAGGCCGGTTCTCGGAGTGGTCAGTGCCTCCTCGAGTTCGGCCTCCGAGGTGAATCCCCGCTGTGGCACGGCGTGTGCTCCTTTCGTGGTGGTCATGGGTCAGCCCTTGATGCCGGTTCCGGTGACGCCCTCCTGGACGTACCGCTGGGCGATCAGGTAGGCGAAGAAGATGGGCAGCAGGGCGACCACCGAGCCGGCGAGCATGGTGCTCAACGGGACGGTCTGCTGCTGCAGCGAGGCGATGCCGACGGTCAGCGTCCACATCGTGCTGGCCTTGGCCACGATCAGCGGCCAGAGGAAGTCGTTCCAGTGCCACAGGAAGACGAAGATCCCCAGGGTGGCGAGGATCGGCTTGCACAGCGGCAGGACGAGCCAGAGGAAGATCCGCAGCTCGCCGGCGCCGTCCATCCGGGCGGCCTCGAAGAGTTCGTCGGGCAGGCCCTGGATGAACTGGCGCATCAGGAACACCGCCTGGGCGTTGGCCAGGGTCGGCAGGATGAGCCCCCAGTAGGTATTCACGCCGCCGAGGTTCGCGATCAGGATGAAGGTCGGGATCAGGGTGACGTGGAAGGGCACCATCACCATCGCCAGGAAGGACCAGAACATCGCGTCCCGGCCGGGGAACCGCTTCTTGGCGAAGGCGTAGCCGGCCAGCGCGGAGAAGAACAGCACCGCGACCACGGAGACCACCGAGTAGACGGCGGTGTTGAGCAGCCAGATCAGCAGGTTCTTCCCGGAGAGAACCTGGGCATAGGAGTCGAAGGAGAGGTTCCACGGCAGCAGCGAGCCGGGCAGTTCGACGAGGGCGCCGGGCCGCAGGCTGAGCACCACCATGGCGTAGAACGGGAAGAAGCAGACCGCGGCGGCGACGCCCAGCCACAGCCAGCGCAGCACGACCCCCACGCCGCTGGGTTCGAGCGCCCGGTACGAGCGCCGGACGGGGTCGGTGGCGGTCACTTCTGCCTCCCGAGCACGAGGTTCTGGATCAGGGCGACCACCAGGGTCATCACGAACAGGGCGACCCCGACGGCCGCCGCGTAGCCGTAGTCCATGTACTTGAACCCCTGGTCGTACAGCAGGTAGACCAGCGAGTAGCTGGCGTTCGCCGGACCGCCCCCGGTGGTCACGTAGATGACCTCGAAGACCTGGAAGGCGAAGGTGGTCTCGATCACCGCCAGGAAGAAGATGGTCGGACGCAGGTGGGGCAGGATGATCGCCCGGAACCGCTGCCAGGCGTTGGCGCCGTCCAGCAGGGCCGCCTCCTCCAACTCGCGGGAGACGTCCTGCAGCGCCGCGATGAAGATCATCATCCCGTAGCCGAACCGCGACCAGATGCCGATGATGATCAGCGCCGGGATCACCAGGACGGTGTCGGTCAGCCAGGACCGGCCGAGCCCGACAGGCTCCATCAGGACCGCCCAGGGGCCGGAACTGGAGAAGATCCAGGAGAAGATCGCCCCGGCCAGCACCAGCGAGGTGATCACCGGAAGGAAGAACACCGAGCGGAAGAACCGGGCGCCGCGGAAGGCCCGCCGGACCCCCAGGGCCATCACCAGCGAGAGGGCGATCGCGATCGGCACCGCGAAGACTGTGTACAGCAGGGTGGTGGTGAGCGCCCGCCAGAACAGCGGGTCCCCGATCAGCCGCTGGAAGTGATCCAGCCCCCGCCAGCCGATCTCACCGGTGATGCTGTAGTCGAAGAAGCTCAGCGCCACCCCGGCCAGGGTGGGACCGAACCGGAAGACCAGGAAGAGCAGGAACGCCGGCAGGACGAACAGCAGGGCGATCCGGGCCTCACGGCGGGCCAGCACGCGCATCGCGCGGGGCCGAGCGGGCGCTGTGGCGGTCTGCATGGTCTCTCCTCGTCGACGGCCGCGGGCGCGGTGTGCGGGACCAGGACGGCCCCGCACACCGATCCTCCTACTTCTTCAGCAGTGGCTCAGCCGCCTTGGCCGCGGCGTCCAGTGCCTCCTGCGGCGACTTCTGGCCGAGCAGTGCGGCCTGGATCTCCGGAGTGAGGACGCCCATCACCGCGCGAGCGCTGGTGTTGAGCTCGCCCACCGTGGCGGTGGGGATGCTCGCCTCGACGGCCGAGAGCACCGGATCGTCCGCGTACAGGCCGCTGACCGACTTCAGTGCCGAGAAGAAGCCGGCGGTCTTCAGCAGCGGGACCACCTGATCGGCGCTGCTGGCGAACTCGGCGAAGGCGCCGGCCGCCTCGTTGCTCTCCGCGCCCTTCAGCAGGGCGAGCGAGCCGACCGTGCCGTAGGAGACCGACGCCTTGTCGGTCAGCGGCGGCAGCACGACGATGTTGTCGCCCCAGAAGGGAGCCAGATCAACCGCGGCATGGTCCCAGGTGCAGCCGACCTTGCCCTGCGCGATGGCGCCCTGCTCGACCGGCACGTTGGTGGTGATCAGGTCGGGGTCGAGCGCCTTCTGCTTGGCCAGCTCGGTGATGAAGGTCAGCGCGCGGACGCCGGCCTCGTCGTTGAAAGCCACCGAAGCGCCGTCGTCGCCGAAGATGTGCCCACCGGCCTGCCACAGCAGCGGGTAGAAGGAGAGGTTCAGCGTCATCTCGGGGTTGCCCGAGTAGCCGATGGCGTACATCCCCTTCTCGGTGAACTTCGGCGCCATGGCCAGGACGTCGTCCCAGGTCTTGGGGTAGTCGGTCACGCCCGCGGCCTTGAACGCCTCGGCATTGCAGAGCAGCGGGTTGGCCGTGGTGAGGATCGGCGCGCCCATCAGTTGCCCGTCCATCGTCACCGAAGCGGAGACGTTGTCGAGCAGGTCGGCCTTGTGGGCGTCGCTCAGGAACGGACCGATCGGCTCGATCGCGTCCTTGTAGGCGGCGAGCTGATCGGGGATCAGGTACACCAGATCCGGGGCGACCTTGCCGGCGATGGCGGTCTGCAGCGCCTCGTCGCGGTTCGCCCAGGGGAAGATCTCGTAGTCGACGGTGATGTTCTGGTTCTTCGCCTCGAAGGCGCTGACCACCTGATCCCAGTGTTCCTTGTGCTTGGCCTCGTCGGCCACAATCGGGTAGAGCCACAGGGTGACGTGCTGCGGCTGGCCCGAGGCGGGGCTGCCGCCGGGACTCTGAGCCGGCGTCTGGCCACCACCGGTTGCGCAACCCGCCATCAGCAGGGCCGCGGTGAGGCCAGCGGCCACACCTGTGAACTTCGTGACGCGCATGGTGCTCCTTTGCTTCGGCAATGCGACTGACTCGATTATGACATTTGAGTGGGATAATTAGTCAAGGGTTGTGTCCTAACCGTTACCGGACGTTCTGAGATGGCTCGCTCCCAAGGGCGTGGTGACGGTCGCTATTTCGCGATCACACTGTGCTATTTTGGCTCCGACGAGGAAAGGAACGCGGATGGCCCTTCCGCTCTCTCAGCCGATCCCGGTGCGGGTCGCCACCCAACTGCGGGACGTCGGGCCCGCCACCGTCAACGACATCTCCACCACCCTGGAGCTCTCCCGCACCTCGGTGGAGAACGCCATGACCACCCTGGTCGGGCTCGGGCTGGTGGTCGAGGGGCCTGCGGAGAACGGCCGTGGGGCCGGTCGTCCGGCCCGGCGCTATCACTTCCATTCCGCGGCGGGCTGCGCGGTCGGCATCGACGTCGGCATCGCGAGCGTCCGGGTGGTGGCCGCCGACGTGACCGGCACCGTGATCGCCCAGCGCACCTTCGCCGGCATCGCTGACGAGAGCGGCGGAGCGGCGAAACTGGCCGCCGTGGTCGACGACGTCGGCAGCACCCTGCGCGACCTGGCGATCTCGCCGTCACGGGTGCGAGTCCTGGGGGTGTCGCTGCCCGGCATCGTGGATCGGGCCGGTCACGTCCTCACCTCGGTGGTGATCCCCGAGTGGTCCGGAGTCGACATCGGCGCGCAGCTGCGCAACGCCCTGGGCTGTCCGGTCTCGATCGACAACGGGGTGCGGCTGGCCGCGGTCGCCGAGCACCATCTCGGGGCGGCGCAACTGGTGGACGACGTCCTCTACCTCTCGGTGGGACGCCGGATCGCGCTGGGTCTGATCCTTGGTGGACGTCCGCGGCGCGGTGTCCACAATGTCGCCGGCGACATCGGACGGCTCGCCTTCCGGGGCCTGGACAGCGGTACCGGTGAGATCCCGTGGCTGAGCGCGTCCACGGCCGAGGAGGTGTTTGCCCGCGCCCGGGCCCAGGACGCGGCGGCGCAGGCCGAGATCTCCGCCTTCGTCGAGGAGGTCGCCCGTGGAATCGCCGTCCTGGTGATGACCGTCGACCCGGCCATGGTGGTGATCGGCGGTGGTCTCTCGCGGGCGCGGAAGCAGTTCGTGGATCCCCTGCGGGCAGCCATCCTGGCTCGGCTGCCCTTCGAACTGCCGGTGGTGGAGGCCCGGCTGGGCGCCGAGGCCGCCGCGCACGGCGCGCTGGTCTACGCCTTCCAGCGCAATGCCGCGGCGATCTACGGGCTGGAACGGATGCCGGCCCCCGCGGTCAGCCTGCCCCGGGACGAGTTGGGAGCGCCTGCGGGCCGAAGGGCTGGACGGGCATGACCGGGACGCTGGGTTGGCGGGAACGGGCGCTGGCCGTCATGCCGCTCGGGTCGAGCACCAACTCCAAGGTGCCCACCTTGCTGCCGGAGGAGCCGGAGGTGATCGTCCGGGCTCGCGGTTGCCGGGTCTGGGACGACCGGGGCCGGGAGTTCATCGACTACCGCAATGCGCTGGGGGCGGTCAGCCTGGGCTACGCCGACCCGGTGATCGACCGGGCCATCGCCGCCCAGCTCGCCGACGGGATCCTCTTCGGCCATCCGCATCCGCTGGAGGCGACCACGGCCGAGCTGTTCTGCTCGCTGGTGCCCGGTGCCGAGGCGGCGCGCTTCCTGAAGACCGGTGGCGAGGCGCTGGCCGCGGTGATCCGAATCGCCCGCGCCCACACCGGACGCGACCACGTCGTGCAGATCGGCTACAACGGCTGGCTGAACTCGCTGGCGCCCGGGGCACGGGTGCTGCCCGGCAGCACCGCCGGCAACGTCCCCGGCGTTCCCGCGGCACTGGCCGCGCTGCACCACGCCGTCGACTGGGCGGACCGGGAGGCGCTGACCGACCTCTTCCGGCGGCACCGCGACCAGATCGCCGTGGTGCTGGTCGCCGCCGACTACCCGGGCATCCCCCAGGCAGCGGACTTCTACCGCTTCCTGCGGGAACTCACCGCCCAGCACGGCAGCCTGCTCGCCTACGACGAGATGGTGACCGGCTTCCGGATGGCGCTCGGCGGGATGGCCGAGTACACCGGGGTCACGCCGGACCTGGCGGTGTACGGCAAGGGGATCGCCAACGGCATGCCGCTGTCGGTGTACTGCGGACGACGCGACGTGCTCGGTGTGCTCGATCGCGGCGAGGTCGTGGTCACCTCGACCCACGGCGGGGAGACCCTCTCGCTGGCCGCTGCGACCGCGACCATGACCGTGCTGGCCCGGGGCGAGGTCATCCCGCGGCTGCACCAGGCCGGGGAGCGGCTGCGGGACGGGGTGAACGGGCTGCTGGCCGGGGTCGGCGTCCCGCTGCGGCTGGAAGGAGCCGGGCCCTGCCCGCAACTCGTCGGGGAGCCGAAGCTGAGCCAGGCCTTCCAGCGCGCCGCCTACGGGCAGGGCGTCTCGCTCTACCGGGTCTGCTACGTCAACGCCGCGCACCGCGACGAGGATCTGGCCGAGACCCTGCGGCGGCTCGCCACAGCCTGCGATGAGGTGTTCGGGTGACCGGCGTCGACCTGCACACCCACCTGCGGGACGGCGTCTTCGACCCGGCAGCTTTCGACCTGGGCGATCGCCTGGGCATCGAGCTGTTCGTCTGCAGCAACATCGGCGACTTCCGTCCGCACCCCAGCCTGGACGACGTGCGGGAGCTGAACCGCGTGCTGGCCGGCGAGCTGCAGCGCTACCCGGATCGGCTGCGCGGCTACTGCTACGTCAACCCGCGGTACGGCCGGGCCACCCTGGACGACGTCCGCCGCAATGTCGAGGACCGCGGCATGGTCGGGATCAAGTTCTGGATCGCGACCATGCTCGACGACCCCTCGTCCGATCCGATCCTGGAGTACGCGGCCGAACGCCGGCTGATCGTGCTGGCACATGCCTGGCGCAAGACCGTCGGCGGCTTCCCCTATGAATCCACCGCCCGGAACATCGCGGCCGCCGCCGCGCGACATCCGGGCACGCGGTTCCTGATGGCCCATCTGGGCGGCCAGGCGGAGTCGGCGGTCAACACGGTGCGCGACCTGCCGAACGTCGCGGTCGACACCTGCGGCACGCTGATTCCGGCCGGCGAGGTGGCGCTCGCCGTGGAGCGGCTGGGGGCCGAGCGGGTCGCCTTCGGCTCCGACCTGCCGCACATCGACCTGGTCTCGAACGTGGGGAAGATCCTCGGCGCCCGGCTGACGCCGGAGCAGGAGGCGCTGGTGTTCGGCGGGAACGCCCGCCGCTGGCTGGCGGAGGTGGCCTGATGCATCCCGCCCACGCCCCGCTGCAGGAGTTCTCCGGTTGGTCGGCGGTGGACACCAGCTGCCACCTGGGGCAATGGCCCTACCGGCTGGCCGCGTCGGCCGGGCCCGCGGAACTGCGCGAACACGCCCGGCGGCACGGCCTCAGCGAGGTCTGGGTCTCGCACCTGGCCGCCCTGTTCGGCTTCGACACCCGCTCGGGCAACGAGGCCTGCCTGGCAGCGGCGCCCGGCGACGAGGTGTTGCGGCCCTTCGCCGTCCTGGACGCGAGCGAGCCGACCTGGCCGGCCGAACTGGCCTGGGCGGAGCGGGCCGGCTTCGCCGGTATCCGGATCGCCCCCGGCTTCCACAGCCACCGATTGGCCGATGCTCTCGAGCTGGCCGCCGGCTGCGCGTCCGCGGGGCTGGTGCTGCAGGTGCTCGTCCGGCTGGACGACGCCCGCAGCCGCCACCCGCTGTCCTGCGCCCGGGATCTCGAGCCCCGGGAGGTCGCCGACTTCGTGCGCGCCGCGCCGGTGGTGCCGCTGCTGATCAGCGGGTTGAACTGGGCGGAGGCCGGCGAGGTCGCCCGCCACCTCGGCGATCAGGTTCCGGAGACCGTGCGGTTCGACCTGTGGCATGTGAACGGCCCGCTCGGCGTCGCCGACCTGCTGGCCGAGCACCCGTCGCGCTGGGTCTTCGGCAGCGGCTTCCCGGTCCAGCTGCCGGAGCCCACCATGCTGCAGCTGACCGCGTCCCGGCTCGCCCCGGACGTGCTCGCCGCCATCACCCGTCGCAATGCCGAGCAACTGCTGCGCGACAGCTGACCTGGCTGACCCCGGATGCTGGCTCGCTCGAGTCCAGACGCGCATTCCCACCGCATATGGCCCTGCCCTGGTGAGGCGACCCCGGGAACTGCGCATCCACGCCGCTTTTCGGGCCGGATGGAGCGCTGGTATGCGGCGCGGTTGCGCGGTTGGTCGCGGCGGGCTGTTGCGGGCCGGGGGTAAGCGGTGCGGATGCGCGATCGGTGGGTTCGTCAGGCTCAGAGTTCGCGAGCCAGCAGGCAGGCTCCGGCTGCTGGGGTGGCTTCGGCCGTGACCAGCCGGGCAGCGGGCAGTTGCGCCGCCACGGCTCGCGTCAGGGGCTCGCGCAGGATCGGACCGGCGGCGAACAGCCCGCCGACCAGGGCTACCTCTACCGGGTCGTCCTGCCAGCCCAGCTTCACCGCCACCGCCCAGATGCAGTCGGCGAGTTCGCCAGCGGCGGCCGTCACCAGTGCCCCGGCCGCCTCGTCGCCGGCCCGTACCGCGTCGATGACGGCCGGCGCCAGCGCCGCGATCTCGCTGCGGGAGGCGCCCTGGACATGCAGGCGCTCCAGCAGGTCGTCCAGCCCGGCGATGCCGAGGTGTGCCAGCACCGCCGCCTCCAGGGATGACTGCGGTCCGCGTCCGTCGTAGGAACGGACGGCCGCCCGCAGCGCGCCCACGCCGAGCCAGTACGAGCTGCCCTCGTCGCCGGCGATCGAGCCCCACCCGCCGGCCCGCCACTCGCGGCCGTCCGCCGTCCGGCCGTAGCAGGACGAGCCGGTGCCGGCGATCAGCACGATCCCCGGACGACCGGACAGGCCACCGGTCAGGGCCACCCGGCAGTCGTGGTCGACCCCGATCCGTCCGGCCAGGCCGGCCGCGGCATCTCGCACCCGGACCCGGTCCGGTTCGGAGATCACCCCGGCCACTCCCACGAGGGCGGCATCGAGTTCGTCCTCGATCCCACCGGCTTCCCGCGCGGCCGCGGTCGCGGAGTGCAGGGCGGTCCGCATCGCCGCCACCCCGACATCGTCGAGGTTGGCCGGCCCGGCCCGTCCTTCGCCGACCACCCGGCCGTCGGCGTCGCAGATCATCGCGACGGTGCTGGTGCCGCCGGCGTCGATGCCCAGGACGTAGCGGGTCATGCTGGACCCCTGCCGGGTTTCACGAACGCCTTCACCACCACGGCCGGCGTGGTGGAGCTGAGCCGCAAGCTGCCTGCCGCGGCCGGGACGACGAAGGTCTCCGCGTAGTGCACCGTGCGCCGCAGGCCACCGGCCTCGACGACCACCTCGTCCCCGCCCACCAGGCTCATCACCTGGCAGCTGCCCTCGGTCGGCAGCTCGACGGTTCTGGTGAACTCGACCCGATGGACGTCGTAGAAGTGTTCCTCATGGGTCGGCAGGTGGACCACTCGCCAGCCCTCCCCGGCGGCCAGCTCGCGCGGCTGGGAGATGAAGTCGCGCCGGACCGTGGCGCCGCGGCGGTCGGTCTGCAGGTTGTCGAAGCCCCGCTCGATGTTCAGCGGCCGCGGCCGTCCGTCGAGGTCCAACCGCACCCAGTCGTACAGCTTGAAGGTGAAGATGTACGGGGTGGCGCTGATCTCCAGCACGAGGTTGCCCCGTCCGGCGCTGTGCACGGTGCCGCTCGGGATCAGGAACAGATCGTGCCGGGCGGCCGGGTGGCGCTGCACGAACCGGTCGATGTCGACCGGTTCGCCGTCCACGACGCTGCGCTCGAGCTCACGGCGGAACTCGGCCGGATCGGCGTCCTCGGTGAGACCGAGGAAGACTGTCGCCTCGGGCTCGCAGTCGAGGATGTAGTAGGTCTCGTCCTGGGTGAAGGCTTCCCCGAAGTTCCGCCGGAAGTACTCCGGCCGGGGATGCACCTGGACGGAGAGATTGCCGCCCTCGACGGTGTCCAGGAAATCGAACCGGATCGGGAAGGAATGGCCGAACCGATCCGCGCAGTCACCAAGCACAGCGCGGTGGTCGGTGGCCATCAGGGTGTCGAAGGAGACCTCCAGCACGGTGCCCTGCTGGTCGGCCAGCAGCACCCCGTTCTCCGGCGAGATGAACTCGAACGACCAGGCGTAGTTGGGCACCTCGGTGGGCAGCTGCTCGAACCGGCGCTTCATCCACTGGCCGCCCCACGCCCCCGGCTCGAACCAGGGGCGAGGACGGAACACGCCACGACTGAGCCGGGCCAGGGCCTCCCGCACCTGCTGCCCCTCAGCATGGGCCGGCTCGTCCGGACGCTGCTCGTCCACCACGACGTCGACCCGATCGAGCAGGGCGGCACGGTGGGCGGTGAGCACCGGCCAGTCGACGAAGTAGCACCGCTTGTACACCGCGCGGTGGTCCTCTACGGATGTTGAGCCGAGGTTGCGCACCGCACCGGCGCGCGCCCGGAATTGGATCTCGTTCTTCGGCACGTCGAGGTAGACCAGCAGCGCGTTCCAGTCGACCAGGGCGGCGCCCGAGCCGTAGACGATGGTCAGATCCGCCGCCGGATCGGACTGGATGCTCCGGAGTGCCGCCGGGTCGAAGAAGTCGGCGAGGCTGCCGGTGAACCGGGTGCCGAAGACCGGGTCGTCCCCGCCCTGGAACGGCCGGACGAGCGCCTCGACCTCGTCCGGCGGACGCAGCGCCGCGGCGACATCGCGCCAGGCGACCACCCGGCCGCGGGCAGTCAGTGCGGCGTTCAACCGCTCCCGGAACTCCTCCCAGAGCACCCCGCCGAAACCGTCGATCACCACCCGCGTCGCCCCCGCCAGTCGGTCGGCCAGACTGTCGTGGCCGAGCCCGATCGCACCCGCGGGCAGCAGCGGGTGGGTGGGATGGATGTCGTAGCCCGCGACCGGCTCCGGGTGGGCGGGCAGCAGGTGCTGGGAGGTGCTGCGCGGAACCTGGGTGAGGGTCACGACCCCTCGCCCTTGCGCGGCCGGTCGTAGTCGTCGGCGTATCGGACGATGTCCTCCTGCTGCCAGTTGCCGAAGGCCACCTCGAGCACGCGGACCCGCGGGCCGGCGCTGCCCAGCCGGTGGCGTCCGTTCGCCGGGATCCAGATCTCGTCGCCGGCCTCGGGTTCCCACTGCTCGTCGTCCACCTGCACGACCGCTCCCGGGTCGAGGACGATCCACAGCTCACCGCGTCCGGGGTGGGACTGCAGGCTCAGCCGGCGGCCGGGCTCGACCGTCATCAGGCTGACGGTGACCGGGTAGTTGTGGGCGTACTGCCGAAACGACCCCCACGGCCGCTCGGTCTGGGTGATCGGAGGCATGCTCTCCGGGATCGTTCCGATGATCTGCTCCATGCTGTTCACCTTGCGTGGTTGTCGTCCCGCTCCCGCAGGATCGGCCCGTCGGGACCGGCCAGGACGATGTGGTGGAAGTTGCGCTCGGCCAGGGCGCCGTAGTCGTGGCCGGCCTTCGCGGGGTAGACGCCTAGGTAGACCAGGGGTTCCGTCCCGGTGTTGATCGTGCGGTGCGCGGTGTTGCCCGGGACGTAGACGATCTGCCCCGCCCCGAACGGCACCAGCCGGCTGTTACCGCCGTCCTCGTCCTGCAGCAGCAGCGCACCCGACCCGCGGAATCCGAGGTACGTCTCGGCGGCTGGTCGCCACGCATGCAGGTGCCCCTTGGTCAGGAAGTACTCCTCGCCGATCCGTCCCGGGTACAGGACGCCGAGGCCGTACTGCAGGTCGCCTTCCTCCTCGCCGAAGCTGACGCTGGTGACGGCGTAGACCACCGGATCGCCGTCCGCGGCGGCCCGCTGGCGGGCGGGTTCGTCGGCGAAACAGCCGGTCAGGTCACTCAGCCGACGGACGGTGTGTTCGCCGGCGGAGAGCCGTCCGTCGAGGTCGAAGGCAACCGCGAGGTCAGCGGGAAGCATATGTGCATATTAACACCATGATTGTTCGAATGAACATCTGGCGGTTCAGATATTCTGCGGTCCTGGCCGGTTCGGAGGGACATCATGCGGAACGTGGAACGCGCTGAGCAGATCCTTCGCCACCTGGAGACTCACGAACGCGCCACCGTCGCAGAGCTGAGCGAGCGCTACCGCGTCTCGGAGATGACCATCCGGCGCGATCTGGACGCGCTACGGGCGCAGGGCCGGGTGCAACGCAGCCATGGCGCGGCGACCCTCGCCCCCACCCCGGTCGCCGAGCCCCGGTACGCCGCCAAACAGAAGGTCAATGCCGCTTTGAAGGCGCGGATTGCGCGCTATGCCGCCGAACACCTGGTCGACGACGGCGACATCCTGATGCTCGAGGGTGGGACGACGGTCAGCGCGATGGTCAGGCACCTGCGTGGGCGGCGAGACCTGACCGTGGTGACCAATGGCCTGCACACCGCCAACGAGCTCAGCTTCCTGCTGCCCGAGGTGAACGTGCTGAGCAGCGGCGGGTTGCTTCGCGACGTGTCGTTCACCTACGTGGGACCGCAGGCGGAGAGCTTCTTCGAGGCCTTTCACGGCGACAAGCTGTTCGTCTCGGCCACTGGCTTCACCCTCGAGCGCGGGTTCACCGACCCCAATCCGCTGGAGGCCGCCGTCCGCCGCAGGATGGTGGCCGCCGCCGGTCAGGTGATCGCCCTGCTCGACTCCAGCAAGTTCGGCGAGGTGTCGCTGGTGTCGGTCGCCGCCGCGGACGAGGTGGACATCCTGGTCACCGACAGCGGAGCGCCCAGCGCCGACGTCCGCGCACTGCGCCGGCTCGGGGTGGACGTCCGACTGGTCGGCTGACCGGACCCACCGGCGACGGTTCCTGGTGGTTCCGCAGTCAACGGGGACGACTCTGGCTGGTGGCCGAGGGTGCAACGGCTCGTGGGCGGCCGCAAGCGGGTGGGCAGCAGCCTGGCCGACAAGCGGGTGATCGAGGCACTGCGAGCCGACGGCGGCTGGCACTGGTACGGGATCGGCCCGCAACTGCCCTTCGAGGACACTGCGCCCAGCCGGATCTTCCTCCCGGCTGATCCGGGAGCCCCGGCCGGCCGGACGTGCCGAGCGTCAGCCGGCGTCCGCGTGGGCGACGTACAGCCAGGCCCGGACGCCGGAGGCCAGGTGAACCCGGATCCGGGTGTAGTCGGCGGACTCGTAGCGGTCGGTCACGGCGAGTTCGGCCGGGGTGAGCGCGAACCGGGTGCCCGCGACCACGTCCGACGGCTCCCCGGTGTACCGCGCCACCGGGTGCTCGGCCGAGCCGGAGAGCGCCACTACCTCGGGGTTGGTGATCGGCAGGGTCTCCAGCCGGTAGCCGGGCAGCTCGTCCGGCTCGCCGGTGAGCAGGCGTCCGTAGCTGCCCTGCTGCACCTCGGGCTGGCGCAGGGTGCCGTAGGAGAAGACCCACTCGACCGAGTGGTCGTTCAGGGCGCTGTCGAGTGCCATCAGTGCCTCCGGTAGGGATTCGGCGTACTGGTCGGGAGTGAAGGCGCGCAGTGAGTAGGCGGTGCGCAGTTGGGCGTCGGTCATCCCCTGGACGACGACGGCGGTGCCCCGGGCGGTGAGCGTGCCGACCACCTGCTTGAGGGCCTCCGCGCCGGAGGCGTCCATCACCTGCAGCCGGTGGAATCGCAGCACGACGCCGCGGTGGCCGTCCTGCTCCAGCACCAGCTCGGTGAACCGGCGGGCGTTGCCGTAGAACAGGGCACCGTCCACCCGGAAGATGGCGAGCTGCGCGCGCAGTTCGTCCGACGAGACGTCGACCAGGCCCTCGGCGGTGTCGATCGGCAGCTGCTCCTGTCGCACCACCGAATAGGAGGCCATGTGCCGCAGGCTGTGGATCGCCGCCATCGCCACGCCGATCAGCACGGCCATCACCAGGTCGAGCGCGATGGTCGCCACCAGGGTGAGCAGGAAGGTGGTCCGGTCGGCCCGGGTGGTGAGCAGGATCCGCTTGCCGAGCGGGACGTTGACCATCCGGATCGCCGTCCACATCAGGACGCCCGCCAGTGCCGCCAGTGGCACCTGGGAGACCAGCGGTGCCAGCGTCCAGACGATGATCGCCAGCACCACGCTGTGGAAGACGGCGGCGACCCGCGTCCGTCCACCGGAGCGGACGTTGACCGCTGTCCGGGCGATCGCGCCGGTGGCCGGCAGGCCGCCGAACAGCCCCGAGCCGAGGTTGGCGATGCCCTGGCCGAACAGCTCCCGGTCGGGGTTGGTGCGCGGCAGGCTGGGCACCATGCCGTCCGCCACCCGGGCCGAGAGCAGTGACTCCAGGGCGGCCAGGGCGGCGATCGCCAGCGCCGGGGCGGCCAGGGTGGTCAGCAGCCGGAAGTCGAAGCCGGGGACGCTCGGCACCGGCAGCCCGGTCGGCAGCGCGCCGATCCGCTCGATGTCGAGGTCGAACCCCCAGGCCACTCCGGTGCCGACCACCACCGCGACCAGGGCGATCGGCACGTTGCGCCGGATCGGGGTGAGGACGAGGTGGACGGCCAGCACCAGCGCCACCACCAGCAGCGGCAGCCAGGCCTTCGTCCAGTCGGTGGCCACCAGGGTCTCCCAGGCCGAGATCACCGTCGACTCGGACTCGCCCTTCGGGGTGCCCAGCGCCAGCGGGAACTGCTGCAGGAAGATGATGATCCCGATTCCCATGGTGAAGCCCTCGACCACCGGCCAGGGAATCAGATCCACCGCCCGGCCCAGCCCGGCGACCGCCAGCACCAGCAGGAGCACGCCGGCCATCAGGGCCAGCAGCGGGATCTTGTCGACCCCGTGCCGGGCGATCACCGGCAGCAGCACCACGGTCATCGCGCCGGTCGGGCCGCTCACCTGCAGGTGCGAGCCGCCGAACACCGCGGCCAGGATGCCGGCCACGATCGCGGTGACGATGCCCGCCGTGGCGCCGGCGCCGGAGGCGACCCCGAAGCCGAGGGCGAGCGGCAGGGCGACCACGCCCACGGTGGCGCCGCTGAGCAGTTCGCTGCCCCATCGTTTGCTGAGGCCGGTGTAGTCGGCCCTGTGGGGGAGTAGTTGGGGCAGGCTTCGCAGGTGGTCGCCGAGGCTGTGGCCGGCCTCGAGCAGCGCTTCGGTCGGAGTACTGGTGGGTCGCTGGGTTCTGTGGTCGGTCACGAGCCGAAGCGGCGGACGAAGTTGCTGAGCACCAGGTGCTGCTCGCCGTTGACCGGTGAGGCCTGTGCCATCGCGATCAGGTCGTCCAGCTCGGAGGGTTTGAAGTAGCCGGCGTGCTGGTAGATCCGCATCCGGGCGGCCAGGTCGTCGGCGTCCAGTTCGGGGTGGAACTGGGTGACGTAGACATTCGACCCGACCCGGTACATCTGCACCGGGCAGGCCTCGCCGGTGGCCAGCAGTTCGACACCGGACGGGATGCTGCTGCAGGCCTCCTTGTGGCCGACGAAGGCGTGGAAGACCGGGCCGATGCCCTCCAGCAGCGGGTCCTCCCCTCCGGCCTCGGTGAGGGTGACCGGGATGGCGCCGACGATCTCGGAGTGGGTGGTGTCCACCGTCCCACCCAGGTGGGCGGTCACCGTCCCGATCCCGTAGCACATCCCGAGGAAGGGGAAGTCGGCGTCGACCACCCGGTCGAGCAGGGCGCTGAGTTCGGCCTCGACCCGGCGCTGGTTCTCGGTCTTGATCTCGTCGGAGATGTTGAACGAGCTGCCGCCCAGGAAGATGCCCGAGTAGGCGTCCAGGTCGATCGGGCCGAGCGGCTCGCTCTCCACCCGGTGATGCTCCAGTTGCTCGGGCTCCAGGCCGGCATGCCGCAGCACCGAGTGGTACTCGGCGGCCGCAGCCTCGTCGTGATCGCGGGTGGCCAGCAGCAGGAACGGTTTCACGCCGACAGAGTAGTGCTCCGGACGCCGTTCAGGGACGCCGTCCCGACGCACCCGACCGGCTGGGGATGGATCCCCGAGCGTTGTCGAAGGGCGGTCCCTGAGCTTGTCGAAGGTTCCGGGACTGTAGGCCACAGGGCCACCGGGGACGGTTCCTGGGGCCACCGTAGGCCACAGGGCCATCGGGGACGGTTCCTGGGCCATCGGGGACGGTTCCTGTTGGCCCCTCGGATGCGGCCAGGTTGCCCTCTCTTCACCCAACTGGTTCGGCGCGATGGCCGCTGGCCGTCTGAAGAGGCCCATCCAGGGACTGTAGGCCCACAGGGCCACCAGGGACGGTTCCTGGTGGCCCGGTTCCCCTCTCTTCGCCCAGCTGGTTCGCCACGATGACCACTGGCCATCCGGAGGGGCCACCAGGAACCGTCCCCGGTGGCCCAGCTGGTTCGCCGCGATGACTCGTTGGCCGTCTGGAGGGCCACACCAGGAACCGTCCCCGGTGGGCCGCCGGTTGTAACTGGGCTTTGACAAGCTGGGATGCGGATTCCTTCGACCAGCTCAGCGACCGTCGGCCCCCTTCCCACGGGCCGGAACCATCCTCGTCCCACGCGCTGGAGTCCGCCGCGTGGCGCGAGTGGCGGCGGCGGGCCGATCGGCGTAACGTAGCCCGGCTATGCACGATTTCCCGCCCGCTGTCGACGCGTACACGCCGACCGCGACCTCCCGGCCCGACACTCGGACGCCCTCGGCGTTCCTGTGGTGGGTGCTGCGGCAGCAGCCGGACGTGGTCGCGGTGAACGCGCTGTTCGGGTTGGTGTGGATGCTGCCGGGGACGCTCAGCCCTTTTCTGCTGGGCAAGGTGATCGACACCGGCATCCTGCGGGGAGATCTGTACGCCACCCTCGGCTGGGCCGGGCTGCTCACCGTGGTGGTGCTGTTCGGTGCGGTCGGTGGGATCGTCCAGCACACCTTCGCGGTGCGGGGCTGGCTGATCGCGCTGTACGGCACCCAGAAGCTGGTGGTCCGCAAGGCGGGCCAGCTGGGTCATGTCCTTTCCCGACGGTTGCCGACCGGTGAGGTGATCAGCATCTCGTCCTCGGATTCCGACACCTTCGGGGCGGTCTTCGAGGTGTTCAGCCGGGGCATCTCGGCGCTGTTCGCCTTCTTCCTGGTGTGCGGGCTGATGTTCACCACCTCACCCGAGCTCGGCTGGGTGGTGCTGATCGCGGCGCCGTTGCTGGTCGGCGCGACCTCGCCCGTACTGCGTCCGCTGAACGCCGCGCAGAGCGCCGAGCGGACCAGGAACGGCGAGCTGACCTCGATGGCCACCGACATCGTCTCCGGGCTGCGGATCCTGCGTGGGATCGGCGGCGAGGCCACCTTCGGCTCCAACTACAACCAGCAGTCGCAGCGGGTGCGTTGGCTGGGCGTGATCACCGGCACCTGGCAGGCGGTTGCCGAGACGTTGAGCGTGCTGCTCTCCGGGCTGCTGCTGGTCACCCTGGTGTGGCTGGGCTCGCACCAGATGATGGCCGGCGAGCTCACCGTCGGTCAGCTGATCTCATTCGTGGGCTACGCGGTGTTCATGGTCTGGCCGCTGCAGACCTTCTTCGAGTTCGCCCAGAAGTGGGTGCGCGGGCTGGTGTCGGCGCGCAAGACCATCGCCCTGCTCGACACCGACCTGCCGTTGGCCGAGGGGGACGCGGTGCTGTCGGCCACCCCGCGGCTGCACGACCTGGCGTCCGGTCTGGTGGTCGAACCCGGACGCTACCTGGCGGTGGTGAGCGCCGACCCGGAGGAGTCCGCCGCGCTGGCCGACCGACTCGGACGCTACCTCTCCGGTGCCGCCCCGGTGGTGGAACTGGACGAGGATCTGAAGGGACGGGCCGCCCGCCGCGCCCGCGCGGAACGGGACGCCCAGCGTGCCGCCGCAGCTGCTGCGGACGCGGAGGCCGGCAAGTCGGTATGGGGTGTTGAGGCCGATGGTGTCGACTACTCGCGGTTGCCACTGGCCGAACTGCGCCGCCGGATCGTGGTGTCCGACACCGGCAGCCAACTCTTCGCAGGCACGCTGCAGACCGTCATCGACCCGCACGGCAATCACAACCGTGAGCAGGCCGAGGCCGCGCTGCGCACCGCCGCCGCGGAGGACGTCTTCGCCGGGCTGCCCGGCGGGTGGCAGGGTCGGATCGACGAGTTGGGCCGTGGCCTCTCCGGCGGTCAGCGGCAACGAGTGGTGCTGGCCCGGGC
The DNA here is from genome assembly GCA_023393755.1 of Actinomycetes bacterium. GTDB lineage: Bacteria > Actinomycetota > Actinomycetes > Propionibacteriales > Propionibacteriaceae > Propionicimonas. The sequence continues at coordinate 28,842 of JAEXCA010000204.1, forward strand.
GCTGCTGCTCAACCCCGAGGTGCTGGTGCTGGTCGAACCCACCTCGGCGGTGGACGCCCACACCGAGGCCCGGATCGCCGAACGCCTGGCCGCCTACCGGCGCGGCCGGACCACCGTGGTGGTCACCGCTTCGCCGCTGATGCTGCACTACACCGACGAGGTCGCCCTGCTGCAGGACGGCAAGGTGGTCGCCCGAGGCACGCACTCCGACCTGTTGGCCACCGACCCGCGCTACCGCCAGATCGTGGCCCGAGGCATGGAGGAGGACGAGTGAGCCTCCCGACTCCGGCGGCGCCCCCTACTTTGTGCCAGATAACCGCTGGCCGCGACATATCCGTCGCGCAACTCGAGTATTTGGCAGATAGTGGGGAGACTGTCGGCCCGCCCAGCACTGCCCGCAGACTTCTGCCGCCTGCTCGTGCTGGCCGACAGATATGTCGTCCAGGTGCGCTATCTGGCAGAAGTTCGTGTGGCCACCGGGCGGACCAGTCCATTTGCAGTCATGTAGCCGCTCTGGCTGCCATATCTGGCAGCCAAGGCCGCCAGGTGACCGAAAGTGGATCGGAGGTGCATCCATGACTGATCTGCTCGCCACTTCCGCCGCCACCTGGCAGGAGGAGGCGCCGGCATCCCGGGTTCCCGACGACTTGCTGATCGACCGCACGCTGCCCCCGGCCGCCCGATTCGGGGCCTGGCGCCGACGGCACCACCTGCGTCAGGAATGTGCCGAGGCCTACTACGCCCAATCCCGCAACCCCGAGCAGGGGCTTCCGGTGGCGGGCAACGCCTCCGCAGCCCGCTTCCTAGGCGGTTTGCTCACCACCCGCAGGGCCCGGGTGGTCGGCGTCCTGGCGTTCAACGGCGCAGCGGCGATCGCCGGCCTGCTGGTGCCCCGGATGCTGGGCAACCTGGTCGACATCGTTTCGGGTGGGGCCGCCACGGCGGTGGTGGATTCGATCATCCTCGGGGTGATCGGCGTCGTCCTGCTGCAGGCGGTGCTCACCTTCGCCGCGCGGCGGGCGTCCGCGGTGCTGGGCTACGACCTGCTGGCCGCCGCCCGGGAGAGCGTGGTCGGTACCGTGCTGAGGCTGCCGCTGGGCAAGGTCGAGGCCGCGTCGTCCGGTGACCTGTTGACCCGGATCACCTCCGACGTGTCGAAGATGAGCGAGTCGATCCGCTGGGCGCTGCCGCAGTTCATCATCTCGATCGTGATGGTGGTGGCAACCATCGTGGCGCTGCTGCTGAACTCTTGGTTCCTGGCGCTGCCGGTCTTCGCCACCCTGCTGGTGCTGTTCTTCGCCACCCGGCACTACCTGAAGCACGCCATGCAGGGCTACATCACCGAGGGCGGCACCTACAGCCGGATCAACTCCACCATGACCGAGACGGTGGACGGCGCCCGGACGGTCGAGGCCCTCGGCCTGGCCGGCCGCCGGATCCAGGCGGTCGACGAGGACATCGAGGAGTCGAACCAGGCCGAGCGCTACACCATGAGCCTGCGGAACCTGTTCTTCATCTGGCTGGACATCTCGTTCCAGTTCCCGCTGATCGCGGTGGTCATCCTGGGCACCTGGGGCTACTCCCAGGGCTGGGTGACGATTGGCCAGATCACCGCCGCGGCGATCTACGCCCAGGGCCTGATCGAGCCGATGGACCGGCTGATCCAGGTCTTCGACCGGCTGCAGGTGGGCATGGCCGGCACCACCCGTCTGCTCGGCATCGCCGAGGTGCCGGACGACCGCACCCCCGGCCCGGCGCGTCCGGAGGGCACCGACCTGGCCGGACGCGACCTGCGGTTCGCCTACCGCGAGGGCACCGACGTGCTGCACGGCGTCGACCTGGAGCTCAAACCGGGCGAGCGGCTGGCCGTGGTCGGTCCGTCCGGCTCGGGCAAGTCGACCCTGGGACGCTTGCTGGCCGGCATCAACCGTCCGCGCACCGGTGAGGTGGAAGTCGGCGGCGTGGACGTCATGGAGCTCCCGCTCGACCTGCTGCGCACCGAGGTGGCGCTGGTGACCCAGGAGCATCACGTCTTCGTCGGCACCGTGCGGGACAACATCGTGCTGGCCCGCGACGTCCAGCTGAAACCGGACGAGGTCGACCCCGCGGTGGTGTCGGCGCTGCAGGCCGTCGACGCCTGGGAGTGGGTGGAAAAGCTGCCGCAGGGTCTGGACACCATGCTCGGCCACGGCCGCCACCGGCTCACCCCGGCGCAGGCCCAGCAGATCGCGCTCGCCCGGTTGGTGGTCGCCGATCCGCACACCCTGGTGCTGGACGAGGCAACCTCACTGATCGACCCGCGCACCGCCCGCCACCTGGAGGGCTCGATGGCCACCCTGCTGGACGGACGCGCCGTGGTCGCCATCGCGCACCGGCTGCACACCGCCCACGACGCCGACCGGATCGCGGTGGTGATCGACGGCCGGATCGCCGAGTTCGGCTCCCACCACGACCTGATCGAGTTGGACGGCGAGTACGCCCGGCTCTGGCGCACCTGGCGCAGCTGACCCCCGCTCGAACGTCGCCGCCTAACCCGCTGCGCCCGACCGGGCACTCCTCCAGCCGCCGAGAGCCAGCCTTAGTGGCCGAGTGCCCGCCCCTGACGGCAGGTCTTCGGTACCGATGGCTGGCCCTCGCTGGTCTTGCCAGGCGGGAAACCTTGATCGGACCGCAGGGTTCACGTAGATTCCCCGCCATGCAGACCAGGGCCGGGCGCCGGATGATGCGCCGCGTTGCCTGCTGTTGTTGTCTGTTCTGAGCACACCTTGAGCCGTTCGGCTCGCCCCTGCTCACGCTGCCTGAGGGCGGCATCTCAACCCATCAGTCGCCACTGCGGCGTCCCTTCGTATCCCTGGAGGTTCCATGTCCGTCACCGCCGAGTACCTGTCCAACAACGTCCGCTACGCCGAGACCTTCTCCGGCCCGCTCCCGCTTCCGCCCTCGCGTCACGTGGCGGTGGTCGCCTGCATGGACGCCCGGCTGAACGTCTACGCGATCCTCGGGCTCGGCGAGGGTGAGGCGCACGTCATCCGCAATGCCGGCGGCGTGGTCACCGACGACGAGATCCGGTCGCTGGCGATCAGCCAACGCCTGCTCGGCACCAGGGAGATCATCCTGATCCACCACACCGACTGCGGCATGCTCACCTTCACCGACGACGACTTCAAGCGGGCGATCCAGGACGAGACCGGCATCAAGCCCGAGTGGGCCGCCGAGTCCTTCACCGACCTGGACGAGGACGTCCGCCAGTCGATCGCCCGGATCAAGGCCAGCCCGTTCGTGGTCCACAAGGACGCGATCCGCGGCTTCGTCTTCGACGTCGCCACCGGCAAGCTGAACGAGGTCTGACCGCGGGCCACCAGGAACCGTCCCCGGGCCA
>JAEXCA010000203.1 GCA_023393755.1 Actinomycetes bacterium
GGGGCGCGCGCCCGGGCCCCGCCCCCCCGGGCGGTGCTGGACATGCTGGCCCCGTGGGAGTGCATCGACGCGGTGGCGGCCGTCCTGGAGCCCGGCGGCATCCTGTGCTGCTACGTCGCCACCGCCACCCAGCTGGGCCGGACCATGGACAGCCTGCGCGTCCACGGCGGCTTCACCGAGCCGGTCGGACGGGAGTACTCGGCCCGGGAGTGGCATGCGGAAGGCCTGGCGATCCGACCCGGGCACGGTACCTCCGGCCACACCGGCTTCCTGATCTTCGCCCGCCGGCTGGCCCACGGCGCCACCGCGCCGCTGCGCCGCCGCCGTCCGGCCCCGGGCGCTTACGGTCCCGACTACACCGGACCCCGGCCGGCCTTCACCGAAGGGTAGGACCCTTCGAGACTCCCGCTTCGCGGGACCTCAGGGATCGGCTAGGACCTTCCTCGGCGGCTGAGGTCCGCAAGCCGCAACCGGTGGCTGAGGTCGGCCGCAGGCCGAGTTTCGAAGCCCCCGCCACAGCCTGCTTTCGCCGAGAACTGAGCCTCTCGCGTAGGCTGTGCTGTCGGCACAGCGCCCGCCCGAGCAAGAAGGACACCTGAACATGATCGCGATCGACCTGTCACCGACCCTGGTGATCGGCGCCGGTCTGGTCGGAGCGTCGGTGGGTTGCGCGCTCACCCGGGCTGGCGTCACCGTCCACGTCGCCGACAAGGTCTCCAGCCACGCCCGGGTGGCCGCCTCGCGCGGCGCGGGCACGATCCGCAAGCCGGATCCCGAGGCCGTCCGGCTGGTCGTCGTCGCGGTTCCACCTGGTGCGCTGGCGGACGTGATCGCCAAGGCGCTGCGCACCTACCCGAACGCCACTGTCACCGATGTCGGTTCGGTGAAGGGGACGATCCTGGCTTCGCTGCGGGCCACCGGGTTGGACCTCTCTCGCTACGTCGGCTCGCACCCGATGGCCGGCTCGCAGCGGGTCGGTCCGCTGACCGCCAGCGCCGACCTGTTCATCGACCGGACCTGGGTGGTCACCCCGCATGACACGTCCTCGGCCCACGCCGTCCTGGACGTGCAGGAACTGGCCCGCCTGAGCGGGGCGCGGCGGGTGACCATGGGCGCGGCCCACCACGACGAGGCGGTCGCCCAGGTCTCCCACCTGCCGCACCTGGTCTCGGTGCTGATGGCCGGCCGGCTGAACGACGTGCCCACCGAGCACCTGAAGCTGGCCGGGCAGGGGGTTCGCGACGTCACCAGGGTGGCCGGTTCGGATCCGCAGCTGTGGCGGCAGATCATCACCGCCAACAAGGAGGCGGTGCGCGCCGAGCTGACCGCCCTGCAGGCCGATCTGGCCGTCTGGACCGAGGCGCTGGACGACCCCGAGCGGGTCACCGCGCTGCTGGAGCGTGGCCGCGAGGGCACCCGGGCGCTGCCGGGCAAGCACGGCCTGGCCGCCGTCGACTACGCCCACGTGGTGGTCGAGATCCCGGACGAGCCCGGTGCGCTGGCCCGGCTCTTCGCGGACATCGAGAAGGCCGGGGTGAACGTCGAGGATCTCGCCATCCACCACGACGCCGCCCGCGAGGTCGGCTACCTCTCGGTCCAGGTCAGCCCGGCGCGTGCCGCCGACCTGAGTGACGCCATGCTCGCCGCCGGCTGGACGCTGCGCGAGCCCGACCCGAACCTCTAGAGAGGACGCTTCATGACCAGACGACTGGTGATCGCGATCGACGGCCCGAGCGGTTCGGGCAAGTCGTCGACCGCCCGGGGGGTGGCCGGGCGGCTGGGCCTGGGCTACCTGGACACCGGTGCGATGTACCGGGCGGTGACCTGCGCCTTCCTGGACGCGGGGGTGGAGCCGTCCGATACCGCGGGCGTCATCGCCGCCACCGTGGGTGCCGAGCTGGAGATCAGCACCGACCCGGCCGACCAGTGGGTGCGGGTGAACGGCGCCGACGTCACCCAGCGGATCCGCGAGCAGGAGATCTCCGCCGTGGTCAGCGCGGTCTCGACCGTGGCCGAGTGCCGGGCCGACCTGGTGGCGCGGCAGCGGGCGATCATCGACGCCGCGCCGGCCGGGATCGTCGCCGAGGGTCGCGACATCACCACGGTGGTGGCCCCGGACGCCGACCTGCGGGTGCTGCTCACCGCCGATCCCGAGGTGCGGATGACCCGCCGCAAGCTCGAGCTGGGCGGGGAGGTGGACGCCGACGCGCTGGCCGACCAGGTGCTGCGCCGCGACCGGGACGACTCCAAGCTGGTGAACTTCAGTACCGCCGCGGACGGCGTCGTCCACCTGGACGGCACCTACCTGACCCTGGAGCAGACCATCGACACCGTGGTGGAACTGGCGGAGCAGTCATGAGCAACCCGGTCGACGAGACGATCCCTGAGGTCGCGCGCAGCGCGAGTCGGGAAGGGTCGATGGAGGAGACCCTCGACAAGCCGGTGCTGGCCGTCGTCGGGCGTCCCAATGTGGGCAAGTCCATGCTGGTCAACCGGATCATCGGACGCCGCGAGGCGGTCGTCCAGGACCTGCCCGGGGTGACCCGCGACCGGGTCTCCTACGACGCCGAGTGGAACGGCCGCGACTTCGTGGTGGTCGATACCGGCGGCTGGGCACCGGACGCGGTCGGGATGGCCGCGCAGATCGCCGAGCAGGCCGAACTGGCCATCGCCGCCGCCGACGCCGTGCTGTTCGTGGTGGACGCTACGGTCGGCATCCAGGACGTCGACGAGGCCGTGGTGCAGGTGCTGCGCCGCTCCCGCAAGCCGGTGGTGCTGGCCGCCAACAAGGTCGACGACGCCCGCAGCGAGGCCGACGCGATGGCGATGTGGAACCTCGGCCTGGGGGAGCCCTGGCCCGTCTCCGCCCTGCACGGCCGCGGGACCGGCGACCTGCTGGACGCCGTGCTGGCCGTCCTCCCCGAAGCTCCGCGGGCGGGCGATCCGGAGGTCGGCGGACCACGCCGGGTGGCGCTGATCGGACGTCCCAACGTCGGCAAGTCGTCGCTGCTGAACAAGCTGGCCGGCGCGCAGCGGGCGGTGGTGGACAACGTCGCCGGCACCACTGTCGATCCGGTCGACGAACTGGTCGAGGTCGGGGGAGTGCTGTACCGCTTCGTCGACACCGCCGGGCTGCGCCGCCGGGTGAAGGAGGCCTCCGGCCACGAGTACTACGCCTCGCTGCGCACCCAGGGCGCGATCGAGCGGGCCGAGGTCTGCGTGGTGGTACTGGACGCGTCCGACACCATCAGCGACCAGGACCTGAAGGTGCTCAGCATGGTCGAGGACGCGGGCAAGGCGCTGGTCATCGCCTACAACAAGTGGGACCTGACCGACGAGGAGCGCCGCCGCTACCTGACCCGGGAGATCGAGCAGGACATCTCGACCTTCGGGTGGGCGCCGAGCGTGAACATCTCGGCGCTGACCGGACGCAATGTCGACCGGCTCTCGCGGGCGATCGAGGAGGCGCTGGAGGGCTGGGAGACCCGGATCTCCACTGGCAAGCTCAACGCCTTCCTCGGACGGCTGGCGGCCGCCCACCCGCACCCGGTGCGCGGCGGCAAGCAGTCCCGGATCCTGTTCGGGACGCAGGCCCACGCCTGCCCGCCCACCTTCGCGCTGTTCACCTCCGGGCCGTTCGACCCGCAGTACATCCGGTTCGTCCAGCGCCGGCTGCGGGAGGACTTCGGCTTCCGCGGCACGCCGGTGAAGGTGGAGGTCCGGGCGAGGGAGAAGCGCAAGAACCGCTGACTCGGCGGCCATCCTCTGGTAGAAAAGGTATGACCACCAGAGAGGACGATGATGTCGCTCGTGAACGGCCTTGCCGTCGACCCCACGCTGCGTGCCTTCGTGGCGACCGAACTGCTCCCCGGGCTGGAGATCCCGGAAGCCCACTTCTGGCAGATCCTGGCCGAACTCCAGGAGCGCTTCGGCCCGCCGATCCGGGTGCTGCTGCGGCGCCGGGACGAACTGCAGGCCCAGCTCGACGCCTGGCACCGGAGCCACGGTGCCGGAGAGCCGGCGGAACTGGAGGCGTTCCTGACCGAGATCGGCTACCTCGTGCCGGTGCCCGCGGTGACGGTGAACCTCTCGGGGGTTGATCCGGAGATCAGCGAGCTCGCCGGGCCGCAGTTGGTGGTGCCGTCCACCGTTCCCCGGTACGCGCTGAACGCCGCCAACGCCCGGTGGGGTTCGCTCTACGACGCGGTGTACGGCACCGATGCGCTGGCCTGGGATCACGAGCCGGAGCCCGGCTACGACCCGCTGCGCGGCGCCCAGGTGATCGCCGAGGCCGATCGGCTGCTGGACGAACTCTTCCCGCTGGCCGGGGCACGACACGACGAGGTGACGTCGTACGAGGTGGTCGACGGGCGGTTGAGCGCGGTGACCCCGTCCGGGCGGGTGGGGTTGGCGGATCCGGCGCAGTTCGCTGGTCACGCGGCGGGCGCGGTGCTGCTGGTGCGCCACGGCCTGCATGTCGAACTGGTCGAGGATCGCGGCCACCCGGTGGGCCGAACCCACCACGCCGGCCTGGCCGACGTCCGGCTGGAGGCCGCGGTGACCACGATCGTCGATCTGGAGGATTCCGTCGCCACGGTGGACGGCGAGGACAAGGCCGCCGCCTACCGGACCTGGCTCGGGCTGATGACCGGGACGCTTTCCGCCGACTTCGACAAGGGCGGACGGCAGGTTCACCGGGTGATGGCGGCTGACCGGGCGTTCACCGCGCCGGACGGTTCGGAGCTGCTGCTGCCCGGACGGGCGCTGCTGCTCGTGCGTACCGTCGGCCACCACATGACCACCGACAGCGTGATCACCTCGGTCGGTGAGGCGGTCGCCGAGGGAGTGCTGGACGCGCTGGTCGCGGCCACCGCGGCGTTGTACGACCTGCGGGGGCTGGGGGAGTACCGGAACTCGCGTACCGGCAGTGTCTATCTGGTCAAGCCCAAGCAGCACGGGCCGGCCGAGGTCGCGCTCACCGTGGAGCTGTTCGCGGCGATCGAGGCCGCCCTCGGCCTGCCGGCCAGGACGCTGAAGATCGGGATCATGGACGAGGAGAAGCGCACCTCGCTGAACCTCGAGGCCTGCATCGCCGCAGCCCGGGACCGGGTGATCTTCATCAACACCGGTTTCCTGGACCGGACCGGGGACGAGATCCACACCGACTTCGAGGCCGGCCCGCTGATCCGCAAGAACGCGATGCGCTCGGCGACCTGGATGGCCACCTACGAGGACCGCAACGTCGACGTCGCCCTGGCCGCCGGGTTCACCGGCCAGGCGCAGGTGGGCAAGGGGATGTGGGCCAAGCCCGCCGCGATGGCCGACATGCTCGTCCAGAAGCAGGCGCACCCGCTGGCCGGCGCCAACTGCGCCTGGGTGCCGTCACCCACCGCCGCGACCCTGCATGCGCTGCACTACCTGCGCGTGGACGTGGCCGCCCGGCAACGGGAACTCGCCGGCCGGGAGACCGATCGCCGCGGACTGCTGGAGGTGCCACTGCTCGCGAACCCGCTGGGAGCGGAGGAGGTCGAGCACGAGCTGCGCACCAACGCGCAGTCGATCCTTGGCTATGTGGTGCGCTGGGTCGGCCTCGGGATCGGGTGTTCGACGGTCCCGGATCTGGAAGGCGTCGGGCTGATGGAGGACCGCGCCACGCTGCGGATCTCCAGCCAGCACATCGCCAACTGGCTGCATCACGGCATCGTCGACGAGGCGCAGGTGCGCGCGGTGTTCGCTGAGATGGCCGCCTTCGTCGACCTGCAGAACGCCGCCGAGCCCGGCTACCGTCCGATGGCGGAGGATCTCGCCGACAGCGAGTCGTTCCAGGCGGCGCTGGAGCTGGTGTTCACCGGACGCGAGGAACCCAACGGCTACACCGAGCGGGCCCTCACCTCCTGGCGGAAGCGGGCCAAGGCGCGTCGGTGACGCTATCCTGGCCGGCAGCGTCGCGTGCCGGTGGCAGTCCGTGTCAGGCATGGAGGCGTGGGAACCGAAGGAGCACGACGATGATCACGTCGTTCCCTTCGCCCTCCGGTGACTGAGGGCGAGAAGGCCAGGCTGGTTGCCTGGAGCATCGAGTTGCGAACCGTGCATGAACGGCTTCGCGAGGCGTTGCGGGTGACACGGGAGGCACTCCAGGCCGGTGCGCCGGGCCGCCCGCCGCCCCGCGACCTGCTGCTGTTCTGCCACGGCTTCTGCACGGCGCTGACCGGGCACCACCAGGGCGAGGACAGGCTCCTGTTTCCCGCGATCGCCGCGGCCCATCCCGAGCTGCGCGACACCTTGTGGAAACTGCAGCAGGACCACTCGATGATCGGGTACCTGGTTCAGGACCTGCAAGCGGCCGTCGGCCGATCGCTGCCGCCGGCGGACCTGGAGCGCCAGCTCGACGGGATCGCCGCCATCATGGAATCCCATTTCCGGTACGAGGAGCGCCAACTGCTCGACGTCCTGGCGACCCTGTCGCTGCAGGCCGACCCGCGCGAGGTGCTGGGGCCGCTCTAGGCGCACCTGACTGAGAGCACGCCGAGAGCCCCGCGCCGCGCATGGTTGCGTGCTACCGACCCCAATGCTCTGGGCGCGGGCTTGAGAATTGGCCGCCGGCGCCCAGGGCATCGTCGTCGGTTGCCCAACCGGTTCGCCGTCAACTCAGGCGCTCACCGTGGTCGTGGCTGTCCCCGTCCCCGTCTCGCCGGTCGAGCTGCCACAGCATGAGCTGCTCGGCGCTGCTCGTCCCACCGACGGGGTCGTCGGCGGTGAGGTTCAGGGTTCCGTCCGGCCCGACTCGGTAGAGCTGGTCACGCGGCGAACGCCACCAGAAGACGCCGGGCCGCGGCTGCCAGAGCTGCCAGCCGCCGTGGGTCTTGCCACGGTGGGCTCGCCGGGTGAGCGGATCGAGATTGGAGGCGCGGGTCTGCCCCTTTGCTCCCTTCCGATACGGGACGGTGTGATCGAGATCCGTGCACCGTGCCTCACGGCTGCTGTAGGGAAAGACCTCGTAGCGGTCGCGCACGATCACCTCAGCACGGATCGGGGCGGGGATCTCGTAGCCGTCCGCGATCGCCTCGCCGCCGTTCACCCGGACGACCGGCGAGAGGTGAATCGGACCAGCGCCGGCCAGGTGACGCAGTTGATCGACCAGCACGGGCCCACGGCCCTCCACCCGCGCCACACCACCGGGCCGGAGATCATGCTCGGAGACATGGACGTAGACCCGGGTGGCAGGCCGACGGCTGCGCCGTGGCCGAGCCCCCGCCGCAACCGAGGTGACACCCTCGGGTGTGGCCCCAGCCTGATGCCGCTCCAGCAGATCCAGCGCGTCGCGCGGATCCGCCAGGAGGCCGATGGCACGGGCGCGCAGGGCGTCCCTGGCTCCGTCCTCGCCCGCCTGGGCGAGGGCCTCCGCCAGATCGTCCAGCAGGGAGCTGAACGCCACGGCGTCCCCGGTGTCGAGGCGTCCCGCGAGATAGCTGCAGGCCGGGTCGTCGTCGGTGCGGCCGATGCGGACGTAGCGGTCCTCCGCGGCCCGCTCGGCCAGCTGGCGCACCCGCTCGGGGGCGACCCTCAGGATCGCGGCGCGGTACAGCCACCACAGTCGCTTCCAGCCGACCCGCAGGATCGCCGGAGCGACCTGATCGTCAGCCGCGCGAGCCTCGTCCGCGGAGAGGTTCAGCGCAGCCGCGTACTGGGCGAACCGGCGGGCACGCCACAGCGGCAGCTGCCCGGTCTGCAGTGCCTGCCAGACCCGCGGGTGGCGGGCGTACAGGTTCACCACGTCCCTGATCAGCCAGATCGCCGCATCGACACTGGTGGTCTGGGCAGCGGCGAGCTCCAGGGGGAGGTGTTCGTCGACCAGCCGGGTACCGTCCGCGCCGATGCGGATCGGACGCGTGCCGACCAGATCGAACTCGGCATGCTCATCCCAGGTGGCCTCGGTCGCCAGATCGAGGACGGCCTGCGCCTCGGCCGCGTCCAGAGCGGCGCGCAGGGCCTGCACCTGGCGCAGTCGGATGACTGCCGACGCCTCCCGTTCCACCAACTCGAGCATGTTTCCATGGTGACAGGAGCCTCTGACAGAAACCGCGCCTTGGGGCTCCGGCTACTCGACCTGGCGAGGCACCTTGCCGAACCAGGTGAGCAGCCGGCACATGAACTTGTGGCTGCCATCCGAAACCGGATCGAACATCAGCGGGCAGCCCCCGTCGATCACCCGGACCCCGTGCTCGCGGCCGTAGGCGGTGGCTTCGTCGCAGACGCTGCCGGCATCGATCGAGCGATGCATCCAGACCTGGCCGATGCCCAGCTCGACCGCCTCCTTCATCGTGTCGAGAGCGCGGCCCGGGGCCGTCCCGATGACCACCGCCTCGACGCCGTCGGGGATCTCGGCAAGGTTGGGATAGCAGGGCCGTCCACCGATCTCGGTGACGTGCGGATTGACCGGAACGGCGTCGTAGCCGCGTTCCAGAAGTCGGTCGAGGACGACATTACTGCCGTGGCTCCCCGGGGTGCGGGAGACGCCGGTGACCGCGATCCGATGGCAGGAAAGGAAATCGTGCGCCGCAGTGGCGATGGTAACCATGGGATACCTCCTGCCGGCAGGCTAGATCCGGCCACCGCGGCCCGCTTTCGAATCGCGCCGGATCAGGGTGTGATCAGGGTGGTGCCCAGGTTGGCGCGAGTGCCCGCCGATCCGTAGTACAGTGTCCAGCCGGGCCACCTTCGGCCCGACAACTGAACAACGGGCTGTGGCGCAGCTTGGTAGCGCACTTGACTGGGGGTCAAGGGGTCGCAGGTTCAAATCCTGTCAGCCCGACCGTTGTATGACCTTGTGAGAGTCACAATTCACATGATGAATTGCTCACCGTGGGCCTATCGTGGGCCTAGTAGATGGCCCACGCGTTCGGTTAGCCCAACTTCTTCGCACGATCTCAGCCCAAGATCGGGGCCCATGCAGGTCTGCTGATGTGGGTCACAAGACACCAAGGTTCTGCTGCTCTTCGTGGCCGACAGGGGCCCGTGCCTGCCTTCTTCATGTGCACCAACGCATGTGAGGAGAACCCGATGTCCAGCATCGCAGCCACCCGTTCCAGGGAGCTCTTGACTCTCGATGCCGCTGCGGAGCTGTTGGGGGTGAGCACCTCGACCGTCCGCCGCCGCATCACTGACGGTCAGCTTCGCGCCTTCCGCACGGGCAAGCGACTCATCCGCATCCGGCTCCAGGATCTCGACGACCTGTTGCGCGAGATCCCGTCCGCAGGCCGGCGTCCGCGATCCGTCCGGAGCCGGTGAACATGGGGCAGGATCAGCAGGTCGACGGGCGCTGGCCCGTCGTGGTCGATGCTGAGGCGGCGTACGAGGCGATCCGCTCGATCAACCACCGGACGACCTGGCTGTCCGACGGGCTGCCGGCCCCGGCTGTCTACTGGGTGCTGGCCGAGCTGAAGTCCGCCCTCGGGTACGGCGCCCAGCAGGCGCTGGAGCAGGTCGGTCGCGGGCTCGTCCAATCGCTCGACCACTACGAGGTCTACGAGGACGACGGGCGTGATCCGTCGAGGTCGGTCGAGGCCGCGGCAGCGGCGCTACGGGCTGCCGCGGACCTCGCTGGGCAAATTGGCGCACTTCTTGATGCCGCCCAGGCCGCGATCGCCCGCCAGGGGTATCGGTCCTTGTCCGAGCGGGTTGGCGAGTCGTGAGACCGCTACGGAAAGGCGTTGTCGAGATGGCGTCGCATCGTGGGGACTCTTCCCGAATCGCGGAATCCGGTCTAGCGTGGCAGAGCCAGCCCCCAGTCTTGCCCCTTGCACAGCCTCCTCGTCGGAGAGATGGGAGGGCGTTCCTGACTTTCCGGGCGGCCACAACTCAATACCGCACCACGGGCGCTTCGCACGACTTGGGAGGGGTTCGATCAACGCACGTGGCCATCGACAGCACCTTGCTGCCGTCTGTAGTGAGCGAACAGACGCGAAGGAGGACCAGATGGTGACGCGCAGAGTCGTCGCGGTCGTGAGCGTGGCGGTGTTGTGCCTGATGGGGTGTGCCCCGGCACCAGTCGAGAGCCCCTCTCCGATCCCTCCGACCTCGGCTCCGGTGAGGCCGACCTCGACCGCAACACCCGCGACGACGGAGACGATGCCTGTCTTGTCAGCGGAGCAGCAGGCTGCGGTGAACGCGGTCGAGAAGTGGTACCTGATCTATAACGAGGTGCTGCGCCGCGAGCGCGATCCTAATGACCTGGCCCGGGCTGCTCGCGGGTCTGCATTGGCGGATGCTCAGGTGACGTACAACCAGCTTGGGATGGCGGACCTAACCGTCGAGGGGGAAATCACGATCTCTGAGCTGGCTCCCGGAGAGCTGGCAAGTAAGCAGCGCAAGTTGGTCTTGGTGGAGATCTGCGAGGACATGTCTCGGTGGAGCGTGCTCGACTCGGATGGCAACGACACCCTCTCGCTGGATTCGAAGGTTGTGCGGCCCTTGGTCGTCACGGTCGAGGAGTGGCCGAAGGATGGTTGGTTCGTCAGTTCCATCACCGGAGGAGAACAGTCATGCGGTGGCTCCGGGTCCTGATCACGCTTGCGGTGGCCGCGGTATTGCTCGTCGGCAACCCGACTTCTGCGTCCAGTGACGCACCTCCAGGATGCAAGTCCGTCGTCAAGGTTGATAAGGACCGCACCATCTCGATCGAGATCGTCTGCGGTCAGTCGGGCGAAGCCCGGGCGGCCTACACCTCCGGCAGGCGCGTATGCATGTTCAGCAAGTCAGAGGTGCCGTGCAAGTCGGCCCAGGGAACGTGGTACTCACCGAGGCAGTGCTACATCAGCCGGGTCGTCCCTCCACCGGACTTCTCCTACCCGGCTTGGGAGGGCCGAACCACCGGGAGCCTCTACTACTGCCGCCTCAGCGGGGTGAACGTGGGGACTCCCTTGGTTGTCTGGATCGGCAGTTCAACCGCTCCACCAGATCCGGAGGAGTTGGCTCGACGGGCGGTCAACCAGATGCAGCTGAAGCCGATCACGATCGGGATCGTGCCGAACGACGGCCCTGACTCGGTGGGCCTGGTGGGGATGCCGATCTGGCTGTGGGCCGACAGCCCTTCCGATCAGACGATGGGGCCTATTTCCCGGTCGGCGTCGGAGGGTGGTTACACGGTGACGGCGACCGCCGAGGTCGAGCGGGTGCGTTGGTCGATGGGCGATGGGGGAGTGAAGACCTGCACTGGGCCGGGGACGCCGTACAAGTTGAAGTACGGGATCGCGGAGTCGCCGACGTGTGGCTACCGGTTCGAGAAGCAGGGCGAGTTCACGGTGGCGGCCCGGTCGGACTGGCTGGTGCGGTGGTCAGGAATTGGGGAGACGGGCACCTTCCGGATCTATCTCACCCAGAACACTCAGGTCGTCATTGGGGAGTTGAACGTCGTCACTGTCAGCGGAGGGAGTTGAGTTGCGATGTCGGTACTGAGCATGAAGAAGCCGGTGACGCCGGCACCCGGAGTGGGCGGTGCGCACACGCCTGCCCGGCCACCGAAGATCCGTCGCCGCCCGCTGATGTTGGTGGGCACGATCGCCGCTGTCGTGGTCGGTGGGCTCGGCACTGCCTGGGTGTTCACGGCGTCGGCCGCGTCGAGCGAGGTGGTCGCGGTCCGTGCGGCGGTGGAGCGTGGCGAGGTGATCGACCGCACGGATCTCGTGGTGGTGAAGGTCGGGCTCGACCCGTCGCTCGACATCGTGCCCGCCTCGCGGATCGACCAGGTCGTCGGCCAGCGGGCCGCAACAGACTTGGCTCCTGGCGGGCTGCTGGCCTCGGGCTCGGTGACCGACGAGGTGTTGCCGAAGGCCGGGGAGACGCTGGTCGGCGTCGGGCTGGCACCGACGATGCTCCCGGCCGAACCGCTCCTGGCTGGTGACCACGTGCGAATCGTCGAGACGCCAGGTTTGCAGGGTGAGGTAGTCACGGCGCCGGTGGTGATGGCGGCGGTCGTCTCCCGGGTCACGATCCTCGAGACCGGCGACACCTTGGTCGATGTGCTGGTGCCGACGGAGAGGGCGGCCGAGTTGGCCGCCAGGGCTGCGACTGGGCGGGTGGCGCTCGTCCTTGAGTCACGGGAGCGGTGATGGCGCATGGCTGTGTTCGCTTGTGCTTCGGCGTCTGGTTCTCCTGGGGTCACCACAACGGTGCTGGCGTTGGGTTGCGAGTGGCCGCGTCCGGTGGTGGTTGTCGAGGCTGACCCTGTCGCCGGATCGGCGATCCTGGCTGGCTTCTTCCGCGGCGTGGTTGAGCCGACCGGCGGGCTGGTGGAGTTGATGGTCGCGCAGCGTCAGGATCAGCTGGCCGAGCGCCTGCCGTCGGTGTTGCTGCCGATCCTGGATTCGCCGGTGAAGGTGTTGCCGGGCATCCAGACCCGCGCCCAGGCTGCGGGGCTGGAGTCGGTGTGGTCGCCGCTGCTGACCGCCCTGCGTGATCTGGATGACACCGGGACGGACGTCCTGGTCGATGCGGGACGTCTGGTGTGGACGGGCTCGCTGAACCCGCTGGTGCTCGGCGCGGATATGCTGCTCTTGGCAGCCGGTTCGAACCTGCCGGTGGTCGCGAAGGCTCGCGCCCTCGCTGGGGATCTTGTCGACCAGCACCCGTCCGGCGTCGGTCTGCTGGTCATCGGCCCGAGCCGGCCGTACGGGACCGGTGAGGTCGCGAGGGCCCTCGGTCTACCGGCCGTGGGGCGGATCGAGTGGGATCCGCGCGCCGCGGCCGTGTACTCCCAGGGTGACGCGCCCGCTCGTCACGCGGAGCGCTCGGCGTTCCGTCGCAGCATCCGGGCCACCGGCGAGGCGATCCGGGCCTTCGCCGAAGCCGCTCGCCGTCCAACGAGTCCGTCTTTCAGCATCGGAGGTGTCCGGTGAACGCCAATCCCAGTCCGCAGGCAGACCGCCCGTCCCTGGACAACCTGGCGCTGTTCCGGGCCACCCCTGGCGCCAACTTCACGGCTCTCCCGGGCCGGGTGCGCTCCGGCTTCCGGCTCAACTCCGGCGACGCTCGTCCGGAGATTCGGATGGTGGTCTCCGAGCCGGAACCCTTCGATCCCGTCCCGGCGGCCGCGCTGCCGGCGACGGCGAGGCCCGGGTTCTCGATCGACTGGAAGCTGGTCGCGGGGTTCCGCGGCAAGGCCGCCGAGGCGCTCACTCAACGGCTGGGGCAGGTGACCTCCCGCGAAGCGCAACAGGAACTGGGGCGGGCGATCATCACCGAGTTGCTGGAGGCAGCCGCAGACGAGGCGGTGACCGCCGGTCGGCCGACGTGGACGCGGGCCGAGCAGGCGGGGTTGGCGCAGGCGATCTTCGACTCGTTGTTCCGGTTGGGACGGCTCCAGCCGCTGGTGGACGACGATCGGGTGGAGAACATCATCATCCTGGGTCACGATCGGGTGTGGCTGGAGCTCGTCGACGGGACGCTGATTCCGGGCCCGGCTGTGGCCGATTCCGACGAGGAGCTGATCGAGTTCATCAGCTTCTTGGCCTCCCGTGAGGGTTCAGCCCGCTCGTTCTCCGAGGCGCACCCGTCGCTGGACGTGCGGCTTGCGGACGGGTCACGGCTGTCGGCGACGAACTGGGTGACATCGACGCCGTCGATCGTGATCCGCCGCCACCGGTTGGTCGATGTCACGCTGGACGACCTGGTGCGGCTGGGCACCCTGACCGCGGTGATGGCGACGTTCTTGAGGGCGGCGGTGAAGGCCGAGTTGTCGATCGTGGTCGCCGGAGCACAGGGTGCGGGCAAGACCACGATGTTGCGGGCGTTGTGCAACGAGATCGACCCGCTGGAGCAGCTCGCCACGTTCGAGGATCCGCACGAGCTGTTCCTCGACGAGTTGCGGGATCGGCACGCGGTCGTGCACGCCTTCGAGGCCCGCCACGGGTCGGGCGAGATCGGCGCGGACGGCAGGCCGGCCGGCGAGTTCGGGCTGGACATGGCCCTGCCGGTCAGCCAGCGCAAGAACGTGGCCCGTCAGATCGTCGGAGAGGTCCGCGGCCCGGAGGCTTGGTTGATGATCAAGGCGATGGAGTCCGGGTCGGGGTCTCTGTCGACCACCCATGCTGCCTCGGCGGCGGATGCGATGGACAAGCTGGTGACCTGCTGCATGGAGGCGGGCCGGCATGTGTCTAGTGAGTTGGCGGCCCGCAAGCTTGGGCGGGCGATCGATCTGGTGGTTCACATCCGACTCGACAACACCACCGACGCCGACGGCACCAGGCACCGGCGGCGGGCCGTCTCCGAGATCGTCGCTGTCGGTCAGGGCGAGGTCGACCTGGGCTACGCCCTGATGACGGTGTTCAGCCCGGTGCCGAACGCGCCCGCGTCACCGACCTTGCTGCCCGATCACCTGCGGGTGCTGGCCCGCCACGGCTTCGACATCGACACCTTCCACGCCCAGGCGACAGGAGCCCGACGGTGAGCACCCTGATTGCCGCACTGTCGGGTGGCCTGATTGCCGCCGGTCTGGTCATGTTCGTGCTCTGGCTGTGGCCCGCCGAGCCGGACGCCGCGAAGCCCCGCCGCAGCCCCGGCCTGATGACCCGGTGGCGGCGCATTCCGGCCCGCAGCCGCTGGTCGGTCGTCGGGGGTATCGCCCTCGGCCTGCTGGTCGCTGTCTTCACGGGCTGGTGGATCGCCGTCCTCGTGATTCCGGTCGCCGCCGTCGGGCTGCCCGTCCTGATCATCGGCACCCCGGAGAGGTCCCACATCGAACGCATGGAAGCCATGGCCGAGTGGACCCGCGGTCTGGCCGGCGTACTGAGCGCGGGCATCGGCCTCGAACAGGCCCTGGTCGCGATGCTCAAGTCGACACCGCCCGCGATCGGCAAGGATGTCCGGTCCCTGGTGGGCCGGATGCAGTCCCGCTGGTCGAGCGAGGACGCCCTGCGCGCGTTCGCCGACGACCTCGACGACCCGACCGGAGACCTGATCGCCGCGTATTTGATTCTCGGCGCCCGAAGGCGTGGCGGCAGTCTTGCGACCGTCCTGCATGCGTTGGCGGATTCTGTTGCTGAGGATGTGGCAGCCCGCCGCCAGGTCGAGGCCGAACGCGCCAAACCGCGGGGAGCGATGCGGTGGACCACCATCATCACCGCTGTCGGGCTGACGGCCTTCTCTCTCAGCGGTGCGATGGCCGGCTACTCCAGCCCGCTCGGGCAGATCGCGCTTGGCTGCCTGCTCGGCCTGTACGCCCTCACCTTGTTGTGGATGCAGCGCCTGGCGACCCCCAAGCCGCTGCCCAGGTTCATCGGGTCGTCGGTCAGGCAGGACCAGCCGTGACCAGCATCTGGATCGCCGCGATCGCCGGAGCCCTGGTGGCCGCCGGTCTGGTGGGCATCGTCTGGTCCCTGATCCCCGCCAGAGTCGACGTCGTCGATGGCCTCGACCGGCTACTGACCCCGGCACGTCCTCGCGAGGCGGCCGAGACCCCGAGCACGAGCACCGAGCGGATCGGCCACTGGACGTTGCGCTACCTCCCGCCCGCGCTGTGGAGGCTGGCGCCGCTGCGCGACCTGGAGATTCTGCGCAAGTCGGTGAGCGAGTTCTACGGCGAGAAGGCGCTTGTCGCGCTCATCGGGCTGGTCACAGTCCCTGCGCTGACCTGGGTGCTCAGCTTCGCCGGGCTGCGCCTGCCGATCGCGATCCCGGTCGGCGCCACCCTCGCAGTCTCTGCCGGGCTGTGGTTCCTCCCGGACCTCGACGTCCGCCACCGAGCGACCGAGGCCCGGGCCGAGTTCGGCCGTGCGCTGGGTGCCTACATCGAACTGGTCGCGATGGAACGCCAGTCCGGCTCCGGCGCCCGCCAAGCCCTCGAGATCGCCGCCACTGTCGGCGACTCCTGGGTGTTCACCCGCATCAGCCAGGAACTCGCCCGCTCCGGCTGGGCCGGCCAGACCCCGTGGGAGGCCTTGGACAACCTCGGCGAGCAACTCGGGCTGCCCGCCTTGGGTGACCTGTCGGACATCATGCGGCTCGGTGGCGAAGAGGGTGCCCAGGTCGTCACAACCCTGCGGGCCCGGGCCGGGGCCATCCGTACCCAGATGCGCACCGACGCCGTCGCTCACACCAACAACACCGCCGAGCGCCTCACCCTGCCCGGCATGGTCATGGCCGCCCTGTTCACCGTGATCCTCGTGGCGCCAGGACTGGCCGCCATGTTCATCGGATAACCCTCCCTCCGAAAGGAACCCTGAAGTGAAGTACCTCATCGCATTCCAGCTGGCCAGCCAGCAACTGCTGGCCCGCGTCACCCAGCCGCGTCCCCGGGACGAACGTGGTGTCACGACCGTCGAGTACGTCCTGTGGACGGCGTTCGCCGTCTTCATCGTCGGCGTCGCGATCGCGGTGATCACCGGCTACGTCAACACCCAACTCGCCAAGATCGGCTGACCAGATGCGCCTGACTGGCGGCGAGCGAGGCTCAGTCACGGTCGAGATGGTGGTGCTGATGCCCGTCCTGCTCGCCACACTGTTCGGCGGCATCCAGGCGGGCGTGGTGTTCCACGCCCGCCACATCGCGATAGCCGCCGCCCAGGAAGGTGCCCGGACGGCAGCCGCCTACCAGGCGAGCCTGCCCGACGGGATCGACACGGCTACAGACACCGCCGCCGACTGGGCAGGCCAGTCCTTGACCGGCATTCAGGTCACCGGACAGCGCACCGCCACGCGGGTCTCCATCACCGTTCAGGGCAGCGCTATCAGCCTCCTACCGGGAGTGTCCTGGCCGATCGAACAGACAGCCACCCTGCCCGTCGAAAGGCTCGAATGAACTCCGGATGGCGCGACGAGCGAGGCTCGGCCACGGTCGAGGCGGTCATCGGCGTGCCCGTGTTCGTGCTGCTGATCCTGCTGGCGATCATGGGCGGACGCGTCGCGCTGGCCAAACAAGCCGTCGACGCCGCCACCGCCGACGCGGCCCGGGTCGCGTCGCTGTCCCGGGACGCCACCAAGGCCAAGCGCGACGCCATCGAGGTGGCCGAAGCCAGCCTCGCCAACCAGGGCATCACCTGTCTCGACACCGCCATCACCGTCGACACCGCAGCGCTGCGACGTCCCGCAGGGACCCCGGGCGTGGTGACCGCCACCGTGTCATGCACCCTGCGGCTCGCCGATCTTGGACTGCCCGGGACAGCCAGCCGGACGATCACAGCCACGGTCACCTCACCCGTCGACACGTGGAGAGAGCGAGCCGGCCGATGACGCGACACCGAAACGAACGCGGCGCGGTCACCGTGTGGCTGGCCGGCGCCAGCGTGCTCATGGTCAGCATCATCGGCATCACCGTCGACCTCGGCGGCCAGCTTCACGCCAAAGAACGCGCCCACACCATCGCCGCCCAGGCCGCCCGCACCGGAGCCGAGCAGATCACCGCCGACGCCATGCTCGGCACGAAACCCCGACTGGACGTCGGCAGAGCCCGCACCGCCGCCAACGCCTACCTGCGCGCGGCCGGGGTTGAGGGCACCGTGTCGGTCAGTGGCGGGATTCGAGTCACCGTGACTGTGGTCGACACCTACCAGCCGCTGTTCCTGGGCTCCATCGGCGTCGGCACCCTCACCGTGTCGGCCAGCTCGACGGCCGAACTCAAACGCGCCCTGGACGGGAGCGAACGATGACCACCGTCCGCAGCCGACTCGCCGGACTGGGCGCCAGCCTCCTCCTCACCGCCATCGTGGTGGCGCTCCCCGCGCTGCTGATCGCCACCACGCCCACCTATCTGCCGTCGATCGGCAGCTGGGACGATCTCCTCCGATTCCTCGCCAGCCCCGACGACGGCACTCCCGCCTGGCTCGCGATCTGGGGCTTCGCCTGCATCGTGTGGGTCCTCCTCACCGGCCTGATCGTCACCGAGGTCGTCGCCGCGATCCGCGGATTCCAGCCTCCCCAGCTCCGTGCCGTCAGCTGGCCGCAGAACCTGGTCCGCAACCTGGTCGCGACCGCCGCGCTGCTGTTCGTCGCGACCCCGACGTTGACCGCGCTGCCCGCACCCGTCGCGGCGGCCCAGCCCATGCCGACCCCGCCAGCGGCCAACCCCACCGCCTCACCTGCCAAGGCGGCCCCAACCGAGCCGGCTGCCGTCGAGTACGTCGTGCAGCGCGGGGACTCCCTGTGGCGGGTCGCAGAGCGCCACCTCGGCGACGGCAACCGGTACCCCGAGATCGTCGACCTCAACACCAAGCTCCTCAAGCGCGGCCCCGACTTCATCCGGCAGGGCTGGACCATCAAGCTCCCCGCCATCGAGAAGGTGAACGGCTACGAGACCTACACCGTCCGCAAAGGCGACACCCTCTCCGAGATCGCCCTCGACAAGCTCGGCAACGCTCACGCCTGGCCCAAGATCGCCGACGCCTCCCGCAGCATCGTCCAACCCGACGGCCGCCGCCTGACCGACCCCGACCAGATCGACATCGGCTGGACCCTGCACATCCCCACGCGTGCCATGGCGCCCGCCGTCGAGACCGAGCCCGACCCGGTCGATCAACCAGGCCCACGTCCAACACCCCCGACCGCGACGCCGCCCGCTACACCGTCACCGACGCCGCCAGCCACACCGTCACCGACGCCGCCAGCCACACCGTCACTGGCGCCGAGTCCGTCCTCCGGCACGTCAACTGCCTCGGCTCCGGCGCCTTCCGACCTCACTGAACCGTCCACTGACACCGCTGATGCCGAGGACGAGAACGAGGACGTCCTGCCGGTCTGGATGCTGCTCGGGATCACCGGCCCCGGCGTGATCCTTGCGGGAGCGCTCTGGTGGTCGCTTCGTCGCCGTCGCCGAAACCAGTTCCGCCACCGCCGGCCCGGCCGGCGACCCGCCACCGTCGAGCCCGCCCTCGTCCCCGTCGAACGCAGTATCCACCTGGCCGCGACCACCGGCGCCGACGACCTCGTCCAGCACCTCGACGCCGCACTCAAGATGCTCGCCACCCAGTTCGGCTTCGACGGCCACCCGATGCCGCAGCTCGCTGCTGTCCAGCTCAACGGCGACGGCATCACACTTCACCTGACCGAACCCGTCGCCCAGCTGCCAGCACCGTGGACCGGCGAGGGCTCCGAGTGGCGCCTGGCACCGGCACACTTCGGCCACCTTGAGCGCTCCGAACAGGCTGCTCCCTTCCCGCTGGTCGTCACCGTCGGCGCTGACAGCGATGGCGGGCTGTGGCTGGTCAACGCCGAACAGTTCGGCACCCTCACCCTCAGCGGCGATCCCGACTACGTGGCTGACCTCGCTCGGGCTGTCACCGCCGAACTGGCTGTGACTCCCTGGGCCGAGGACGCCCGCGTTGAGTGCATCGGCGTCGCCGGTGAAGTGCGGCCCATCAACCCTGCCCGCATCCGGCACCACGACGAACCCACCCACGTCGTCGACCTCGTCACCGGAGCGATCGAGCAAGCTGAGCGACTGGACGCTGCCGACGCACCCGACGCCCCGACCGCCCGCGCCACCGACGCCGACCTCGACACCTGGCCCGCCCACCTACTGGTCATCACCGGCAACCACGCCGAACTCGCCGGACCACTGCGGACGATGGTCGTGGAACGGCCGGGACGCACCGGCACCGCCGTCGTCCTCGTAGGCGCCGTCACCGGCGACGACAGCAACCTCCACCTCAACCTCACCACCAACGGCAGGCTTGCGATCCCCGAACTAGGCCTCGACCTGGTGCCGGCCGGCATCACCAGCGACGAAGCCGAAGGATTCGCCCGACTTCTGGTCCAGGCCGACACCCTTGCCGACGCACCCATCCAGGTGAACTCCTACGCCGAGCAGGGCTGGGAAGCCCTTGCTGACCAGACCGGCGCTATCCGCAAAGACCTCACCGTTCCGCGCGACCCCCCAGACGACGCCACCACAACCAGCCTCCTGCCCGAGGCTGACGACGAGTACCTCGACACCGCAGCGACCACTGCCGACGACCTCGCCCGTCTGGCACCCAAGGTGCCCATCGAGACCTCCGCAGCCGTCGCGGCCGCGGACCTGACCTTGGATGCCGATCTGGCCGACTGGCACGACCCCGCCTGCCTCCGCCCCAAGCTGCGGCTCCTCGGCCCGGTCGCCGTCGAACTCGCCGACGGCGGCGAACCCGCTGTCGTGGGCGCCAGCAAGGGCAGCTTCGTCGAACTGCTCGCCTTCCTCGCCACCCGCACCCGCGGCGCCACCACCCAACAGGTCGCTGACGCGCTGCGCATCCACCCCGCCCGCGTCCGCAACACGGTCAACCGGCTCCGCGACTGGCTCGGCGAGCACCCCGAGAGCAAGCAGCCCTACGTGCCCCTCATGAGCCGGACCCACGCCACCAAGACCTCCGGAGTCCGCGCCTACGAACTCCAAGGCGTGCTCGTCGACGCAGACCTGTTCCGCAGACTCCGCCTCCGCGGCCAAGCCAAGGGCCCGGCCGGCCTCGACGACCTGCGCACCGCACTCTCACTCGTCACCGGGGAACCCCTCACCGGCTTCAAGGACAACCGCGGCAACTGGGTCTATGACGGCGAGCGGGTCGACCAGCAGTACGTCGTCGCCATCGCCGACGTCGCCCACATCGTCGCCACCGCCGAACACCAGGCCGGCAACCACCTCGCTGCCCGTGAAGCCGCGCTCATCGCGCTCAAGGCCGACCCCTACGGCGAGACTGCCCGGCTCGATTACCAGGCCGCCGGCGGCCCCAACCTCGGTGAACCCCGTGACCTGCCGGAGTCGCCGTTCCCCAGCGACGAGGATTGGCCCGAACGCACCCGCGAAATCGTCAGCCTCACGGACCGAGAGAAGGAATCCAGCTCATGACGTTCGTTCTGCCCGCCGCACCCGCCGCGGTGACTACCGCCAGCACGCCAGACGTCCTCCCACGCCTGCGATGACGCAGAACCCAGACGATCCGGTGCGACTCCAGATCTTCGACGTCGCAGCGCAGCCACCAGAGCTGCTCTTTCAAGCCGACTGCACAACGGGCACCATCGAGGCCATGGCCAGGCAATGGGTTCGCGGCTGGGAGGCCGAGCGACTACCCCGCCTAGAGCCAGCGATCCGCAATGCTCTCGGCTGCGGCCGACCAGAATCAGGGTTGGCCGTACTCCTCAACAACCCCAACAAGCTCGCGTTCTACGCCAAATGGGCCGACTGATGAACGCCTCGCCTCGATCCCCGGCCCCCCAATCTGGGCCAGAGGGGTAGCACGAAGACAACGAGCGAGCCTCACGATCCCTGGGGTTGCGGCCGGGGGAGTGACGCGGAACATCCGCTTCTGAGTAGCGGATGTCCGGATCCAAATGCAGGACGTTTTCCTCTGCGTAGGCTGGGCCGTCGTCGGCTCCCTGCCGCCGGCGGGAGACCGGCGAGTCGATGATCGGCGCGGTCGAGACGGGAGTCAATTTGTGGCGGTGCGTAGGCCCGATGCCGCAGCGCTTGCCTCGACGGTCACGCGGTCCACGATGATTCCGCGTGGGGGCGCTACCCCCGAGCGACGAGGACCAGCGAGCAGTCGTCGTGGGTTCGGGGTGCGATCACGTCTCGGAGCGCTTGGCCAAGTTGCTCGGCCATGATGTCGCTCGGTAGCTCACGGCATCCCTGGAGGAGCTTCGAGCAGGCGGTGGCCATGGTGCGCGTGCTCTTCCTGTACAGCGACGCCTCTGGGCCATCTGACATGAGCACAAAGCCTGCAATCGATCGAGAAGTTGTTTCCACGCGACCCCGGTAGATGCGGAGGGAACCGGCCGCGTCGCGAGAGGTAATGAAGGTCGTCTCGTTCGCGAACTCGCCGTTGTCCGGGATGCCAAGAGCCCTGACGATGCGAGTACCGCTCTTGAGAACGTTCTCCGTACCGATGGCTCCGTCGCCGAGATGCAGTGCGACATAGCGGTCTCCGCGCACAGCGACGACGAGAACTGTCGTCGCGAGGTCACGCAGGTCGCAGGGAATGAGCGGCGTGTCGAACCGGTCGGGCA
This sequence comes from Actinomycetes bacterium, assembly GCA_023393755.1. Taxonomy (GTDB): domain Bacteria; phylum Actinomycetota; class Actinomycetes; order Propionibacteriales; family Propionibacteriaceae; genus Propionicimonas. The sequence continues at coordinate 21,964 of JAEXCA010000203.1, forward strand.
GACCCAGCCGCCTGCGGTCGTCTTCCGTAACGTCCAGGCCCCCCGAAGCGGCCCGCGCAAGGATGCCTTGCAGTTCCTGAACAACCCTCGCCCGCAAAGTCCCCAGATTGTTCGTCGCCCGAAACAGTGGTTCGAACAGTTCCGCAACAAGGCGCGAGGCTCGGGTGACGACCAACTCTGCACCGTAGTGGGAGAACCTCGCTGACCCCGCACCGTCGGCGAGCGCACCGACGACAGTGCCGTCGGGCAGCGCGAGAGTCGTCACCTGGTCCTGACACGGAACCGAGGTGGCGACGTGCGCACGGCCCTGCTGTCGGCCGCTGGCTACGCGCCAGTCAACTCGCTTGTCCTCTGGATCTGCGTTCGATGCGGACAGAGGATCGAGCGGGTGACTCAGAACTTGAAGTCCGACCACGACTTGATCCCGTCCACATCGATCGGGACACCGTCGCCAGGCGTCGATTGCGAGACGCGCGACACCGACGCGCTGAGCCACGAGAAGAACGACTGGAAGTTCAAGCCTTGGAGCTTGAAGGCGGGGCGCGGAGCACTGAAGCGGTTGAGGGTCGGCATGTGCGCGCCCTTGCCGATACCGATCGGGAACACAACGAGCTTCCGATCGGCGGCGAGCTTCGCGACACGTGCAATTTGCGCGTCCAGGACCGACGACGACCCCGTCGGCTGACCGTCAGTCATGAGGACGAGCCACGGCTGGTAATAGTCGATGCCGTTGTCCTTGTACTGCCGCTTGCGGTCCTCGAGCAGGTCGAGGGACAACTTGACGGCCTCTCCGAGGGGTGTGTCGCCGGCAGCTTTCAGAACGGGTGGATGGGGCTGTGTCGCCACAGTCTCGAAATCCGTCTCCTTCTGCACGGGCCCAAAGGTGACGATGCTGATCTCAGCGCTGAACTTCGCAATCTCATCCTGGTTGATGGTGCGGTAGAACGATGCAACGCCGGAGTTGAGTTCCCGAATCGGCTCGCCTGACATGGAGCCGGATGCGTCGAGGCACAAGCTGATGGCGACCCGTGAGGTGGGGTTATCGACGAGGTCGTCCAGTCCAATCAAGTTGGCCATTTGTTCTTCTTTCTGTCGCGGTCGATGGGTTAGCCGCCAGAGGCCATGGCGGCGATGATGATGATGACGAGGAGGATCGCGAAGCCCCAGCCGAGGATCGCGGCCCATGGCACGGCACTGTTCGTGGCCGTGGTGGAAATCTTGCTGGAGCTTGGTGTTCTGCTGGTAGCGCTGCTGCTACCGGCAAGGTACGCGTGCCGCTTGCAGTAGCCGCCCCGCTCATCGTGCATCCATTTGGCGGCTAGGTATCCGCATTGCTTGCAGCCAATCTGCTCCCAGCACGTGGGGCAGTAGTCGTTCCGTCCAGCCTTGACTGGAGTGAAGGTGCGCCCGCACTTCGGGTTCTTGCAGCGGACAGCGCTCTGCACACTCGGGACAGCTTTCGGCGCACTGGATGCGGAAGCCCGACTCGCAGTCCTCGACTGGTATGCAGCGGTCCGCGTCGAAGTCTGCCCTCGTGGCCGTCGGACGTGCTGATCGCAGAAGATGTACAGGTTCTCCTCTGTCGGGATGAATCTGTTCGTGCATCCGTCCTGCTTGCATTGCTTCATCTTGCGGCGCGTCGGGAGGATGTCCATCGCCATCGGATCGTTCTTGAGCAGGTTCTTGGCGCTATTGAGGTAGCCCAGGAAGAGATCCGCCCACTGAGCCGCGGAGTAGCGCTTGGCTGGCGCGAAGTGCGCGCCACCCTTCCTGAATGTCTCGGCGAATGCCTCGCGAACCTTGAAGGGCATGTGGTTCCAGATGAAGCCCCATCGTCCAGGAGGAACCGCGTCGTCTTTGCCTTCGTAAGGGAACAAGCCTGCCTTGATGTTCTCGGCTGGCGAACTCCCGCCAACCGCTGAGTAGGGAGGCTTGCCGGGCAGCATGATCATGAAGAGGAGCGTCGCAATCGCGAAGTTCTCCATTTCCTGGGTGCGCAGGAACGTCTTGAAGTCCCTGCCGGCGACCTCGGGCGGAGTGAAGTTCGCCGTGCCAACGGGACAGGGGTAGCCCTCGATCTGATAGCTGTCGCAGTCGACGAAGTAGACCTGTGTCGGGGACAGCACGAGGATGTTTGCGGCGTTGATGTCGCCAAGGATCACGCGGCGGTCGTTGAGGTAGCGTATCTTGTCGAGGATCGTTAGGCAGAGTTGGATCGTGTCTTTGCGCGTCCAACTCGGGAACTTTGACTGCAAGAGCATGGGCATGAACACCGATCGGCTCAGCTCAACTCCGTGAGCTTGCGGCATAAGGTAACCCACGAACTCATTCGACGCGTTGTAGAGGATGGCCTCGGGGAAGCAGATTCCGGAGTGGCGGATCGGTTTCGAGATCATCGTTCGCAGCTTTGCGAGCCGATCGCTGGTGATCTTGTCGCGCTTGTAGATCTTCGCTACATACCCGTTGACGTTGGTCGTGAACACTGCCCCTTCGCCACCCTCGGCGAGTTTCGCGGTGAGCGTGATTTGGCGGCGAACCTGACCGTCGTCGGCGAGGACGGTCGCGGCCACGCGATCCCCCTTGTTGGCGCGTTCACCTGGGAGTTCGCCCCGCACCTGTAGCAGCGCTCCTGAGGCGGCGATCGAGGAGACCTTGGCGAATCGCTGGGTCTCTGGGACTGTGGACGTCATGACTTGATCCGCCCAATCCTCTCCCACCAAGGCTTCGGCACGGGCTCAGCGGCGAGCGAAGTTACCTTCGAAGGGCTGTCGCTTGCGGCGGATGCGCCACGCGACTCGGCGCGAGACAGGTCGGCGAATGGTTCGACGCGGCCGCTGCTCGTTACGCGCGAGATGACCATGGTCTGGCCGCCGCGGGGTCTCACTGATTCGAACCCGATGATGCGCTGCAGGTCCCTGGCGAGTGCCCGGTCCTGGGTGATGAAGTGGAGGCTTGCCTGCGTGCGGAACTTCAGTGCGACCGACAAGAGCACTGCATCGGCGAACGGGTCGTTCGCGTCCCCGGCCACCTCGACCGTTCCGGCCTTTACCAGTGGGGCCAACTTCGAGAGTGTGTACTTCGCGCGTTCTGCGAGGTCCGCCTTCTGGGTTGAGCGGGAGTGCTTCACGAGTTCCTCGTGGTTCCGTGCCGCGAGGATGAGTCGACCGGTGGCGGCAAGCCGGGGAATCTCTCGCGACCAGAAAGTGGCTTCCTTGGCGGCATCGAGGGTGATCTGCTCTCCGTTGCGGTCGTCGCCCCTCCAGCAAGCAACGAGGAGGCTCGACGTGTCCAAGAAGCTCAGGTTGTTCGTCCGCGTCACGACGCGTCACCACCGCCGAAGCGCGTGATCTTGCTCGTGGGCTTCAGTGTGGGCGACGGGGGTGTCGGACGGGCTGGTTCCGGCGCCCGAGTGGGCGGCGGTGGTGTCGGACGGGCTGGTTCCGGCGCTTGGGTGGGCGGCGTAGGGGTCCCAGCACTAGCCTGCGGACCCTGGGTGGTTTCGTCGTCGGTTGGGTGCGGCAGAGGTCTCGGGGTGGGCCGTGGCCTTGTCTGCGTGGTTTGAGTCATCGTTTGAAGTGGGACGAGGTTGCCGCCGGTGACGTCCTGGATCGCACCCTTGACCTGGTCGATGAGGTCCTTCCTCTTGCCATCGATCTCGATGCCGGCCTCACCGGCGAGTACCAGGTCCCTGTACTCGCTGATAATGCTCCGGATCACGACGTGCTTGAAGTTTTCAAAGTCCTTGCGGTACAGGTGGTCGATGTAGAAGGACATGCTGACTGACAAGTACTCGTGGAACCGGTCGTCGTGTTTGAGGAGCGCGTTTCGGATCTCCGCGTTCGCGTTGCTCGACACCTCGGCAAGAACCTTCTTCAGGTTTGCGATCTTCTCCTCAACGCTGCTCAGGTTCCCGAGCCCAAGTCGGATGTTCCAGCCCTTTTTGCTCTGTTCGTCTGGGTTCGCGAGCCGTTCAAGGTGCTGGGAAATCTGGAGGAACACGTTGTTTCGGAAGCTGAACTGAACCGACTTCAGGAGCGCAAGCGCCGAATCGAGGTCATCGTCCCGCACCGTGCCGCTCAGTTCGTTCGCGATCTTCTCGATCCGCAGTTCGGGGCCGTCGGCGTCGCTGATTCGGAATCGCTTCCACAGTTCGCCTGTGTTGTCGAGTAGAACCTGGACGACCTTCAGCTTAAAGGCCACGACCTGGTCGTCGTAGAAGACGTCCAGCCCGCTGTAGCGGGCAATGATCTCCCGGCGCAGGCGCTTGCACTCCTCGCGGTACCAGTTGTAGTAGTCGGCCTGGCCGAGCGCGGAAGTCTCCCAGGCCTGGCGTCCGAGGAAGAAGCCATCAGCGATCTGCCCATCGATTGTGGTGTGAATACCCCTGACCTTCTGATCGAACTCTTCGTACCAGTCGCTCTTCTTACCGATCGCGGTGGCGAGGTCGACTTCGTACTTGTTGTAGGCATCGACGATCGCCCTGGAAATCCGGTTGATCTGCTGGTTGAGCAGACGATCTGGGAGTGGGATGCGACGAAGTAGATCGTTCATCGCCTGGTCGAGGCCAGCAAGCGTCGCCGCCAGAGCCGCGGCGTCATCGGCAGCGCCCAGCGCATATGCGAAGACTTCGCGATCCATGACGGGCAGTCGGGCGCCGATCTTCTGAAGGAGCGTGTCGAACACCTCCGCCACCGAGTCTTCTTCGATGGCCGAGTAGGTGAGAACTTCGATGCGGTCCGAAGCCTGGGCGCCGTTGATCTGCCGTTGGAAGTCATCGCGTAGCGACTGCACTGTAGGGTCGAGGCCCGCGTACACGTTGATCCCCGCGGTGATCAGGTCGCCGCGACGCTTGATCCCGGGCTGAATGCGCCGCAGGTGGTCGAGGTTGCTGGCGATGCCCTGCTTCACATATCCCTCGGACTCAGTCGGGCGCATGATGGCGAAGATCTGGTCGATCCCGTCCTCAAGCCCGTGCAGGTGCATGTCGGCGACGGAAGCTCCGATCTCGCCGAGCCCGGGCAGATCAACCAACCCGACGCGCACACCGTCGAGGTTTGGGAATGGACAGTGGATCTTCACGGACATCACTGCAATGTACGCACGGTTGGCTGGCGCGCCTCCCTGTTCTTCTGAGCGCACCTCGTCGTTCGTCGGATACGCAACGTACGGACGCAGGTCAGCGAGTCCGATTCGAGACGTGCCACCGGTCAGAAGGTGGGCGTACGTTTCGGCACTGCGCTGAGCCTCCCGTAGTCGACGGAGGCTGTCGGTGGCGACAGAATCGACATTGTCGCCCAGCTTCTCCGGGAGCTGCAGGCTGCGGAACCCTGCGAAGCTATGGACGGCTAGCGGCTGGGGCAGACGAGCATTGATGACGTCAAGCAGTGGGCGGATGTAGTCGGTCACGAACGCGGCTTGGTCGCGGAAAGTGACCTCTGCGTATTCGTCGCTGCTGTTGACGATCTCGGAGCGAACCGCTGTCACCGGCAGCCCGTCGCCGGTGGGGATCTGTGTGTCCGTCAGACCTCCAAACTTCTGAAGTGTCGTCGACTTGCCGACCCGTGCCTCTCCGGAGACGCCGATGATCACCGAGTCTCGAGCGAAGCGACTCTGAACGGTGGCAAGGATGTTGACCCGCGCCTCCAAGCCAGTGACTAGTTGCGCGAGCGAGGATGAGAGCTCCTCGATCCTGGAGCGCGATTGGGCATCCTTCTCGGCGTCGTGAATCTTTGCGAGCAGCGCGATGAGACCCCGCAAGGTCTCTGCACGCGTCACCACCGCCTTGCTCTCGCGCTCGACCTCCGGTAGCAGCAGGCGACGCAGTCCGATGATGGCGTCAACCTTGCTGCGGATGTCCTGCTCAGGCGCCTGCATGGGCACTCACTGCCGTTCTGCTCATTTGCGGTGGGAAGGTCGTAGAGTCGACTAGGTCGCCAGGTCCTGCCGCGCTCGGATTGGGGCCGATGCAAACAAGAGGGTCGGTGTCGACGGTCCGAGGAACGAACCGCGCGGAGTCGTCCGGCGTGCGATCGCGCGACCAATGCATCGATGCCCCTTCCAGCGCGCTGGTTCAGGCTGAACTCTAGCGGGGTATGACCCTGTCGTCGCACAATCCCTTTTCAGCAATGGGCATCGAGCTTCCCGTACGCAACGCGCAAACATCCGGAATTGCTGCGCCACCGGATCGGCTTGTGTTGCCCGGGGCCGGCTCGTCAGTGGGATGCGGGGGCGCGGGCAGCGTCGCTGTCGAGAATCTCCAGGAGCGCCCCGACCAGGGCCGGTACCGGCAAGGTCGCGTCGAGCACGTGCGCGAATGCCTCTTGGGCGAGCAGTTCCTCGATGTTGCGAAGGTGCATGGGCAGCCATTCGCTGTTCGTCCATCCCTCACGCTCAAATCGCTGCTCGGCTCGCTTGCGCGGGACAGCCTCGGGGAGGTCCAGCAGACAGACCACCCAGCCCCGGTCGTTCAGCAAACCCAACTGTTCCCGGTCCAGGAGGCTTAAGGCGAGCACCGCGTCGTCACGACGCGACGCCCCATCGATCACTTGGCGCGGGCCAAACCCCGTTTCGCCTCGATCGGTGGCCATGTTCCGCCATTGAGTCGCGAAATCGCCTCGTCCATGTCCAGCACGGGATACGTGAGTGTCGTGCGGCAGCGGTGACATAAGCGTTGTCTTGCCCGCGCACGGTGCGCCCAGCAGGAACAGCTTCACTCGGCGATCCTGTCAGACCGCCGCCGCGCGGGCCTCCGCTCATGCTGCCATCGGGCCGAGCAGCCCGGTGTCGGTGGTCTTGAGCAGGGTGACGAGTTCCTTGTTCGCTTGATTCTTGCGCTGATAGATCCGCTCCTACCAAAGGGTCTGGGACGCTGATCGTCCTCCTTTGTCAGAGGAGCTTCGCTTCACCGAGTAGAAGCCGCCGTTCGTCGGCGCCATTAGCGCCCGGGTGCGTGGCGAGACTGAGATCCGCGATGGCCCCTCGAGGGGGTTCAGGGAGTGCGCACTTCTGCAGCGCTGCGCGCGAGTGCCCTAGACGCTGGAACCGACGCTCTACTTGTGCTTTCCGGGCTCCTTGGGGTCTTCGAACCACCGCATCTCGGCCACGACAGCACCCCTTTTAACCGTCTCGGCCCGAGCTGCTTGGAAGCTCAGTTCAGGATCCTTATCCGTGGTCTCGTCAACGATGTATCGAAACACAACTGGGTGCTGAGCAACCTGCCCATACGAAGCGCTCCTCACAGTTGAGGCGAACTGATCTGTCACATGGAAGCGATGTACGAGACGTAACCAGTGACCAGACCCGCCGCGCCCTCGAGATCCTGAACCACCACCTCCATCGGGGCGTTCATGGACACTGCGCCGAAACCGTCCGCGATCATCAGGAGTACAGGAAAAGGCGGTGCCCCGTCATCGTCGTCGACGTCGCCGGGCATGACCGTAATGGCCCCCTCATCGAGGTCGAACACGTAGGTAATCCCCGAGGCTTGAACGACCCAATGACCCTCGCATTCGCCGCAGAATACCGCCCCCTGCACGTGCGGGCAGGCGCCCTCACGAAGGGCATCCAGCCGAGCGGCGCTAGCCCTCTCAGCTTTCCGAGCACGACGCTCGTCCAGTTCGGCGATTTCCCGGTGTCGGTTGATGATGTACGCGTCCAGGTCAGACCGGAGGATATGCCATGTCCCCGGCGGACCCGGACGCTCGGCTTTGAGTGCGCCGCGCCGAACCAGCCGTGTAACGCTGGTGAAGGGCACACCCAGTTCGAGTGCAACCTGTTTCACGCGAAGTCGATCTGTGCTGCCCACCCCATCAGGCTAGCGCCGCCCCTACATACGAGCAGGCGTTAGCGATGTGCTCAAAATGCAGGCCGGCTTGATGCATTGGCTCAGTCCAAGGGAGAGAAGCGTGCCCGCCGGAGAGCGCCACGACAGAGAAGCGTTAGCCATACGATGCAGCTATGGCTGACCTCGTCGCCGGCGGTGCCGCCGAACTGGAGAACTCCTCCATCATTGGTCGACTTCTGGAAGAGATCTCGTGGGAGGGAAACGCCAAGAAGTACCACGACGGCGGACGGGGCAAGGAGAACGTCCTCACCGCCGAGGTGTTCTATCCACTCGACTTCCTTCCCCGGACCGCGTTCCTAGGCGAGATCATCGCAGGTGCGCATGGCGCGGACGCCGCCCGCCGACGTGTGATCGCCGAAGTCGAGGAGGTCATACTCTCGGTCCTTCCTGGCGACGTCCCGCTTGCGAACTCGACAATCCGGGTGCAGCCCGATGCGGTCTTGACCAGCGCCTCGACCTACACCCTTGTCGAGGCGAAACGAATCCTTCCTTCGACCTTCCAGACCGACCAATTGGCCCGCGAACTCATCGCCACGGTGCAGCAGGCGGGCGCGCGCGTCGCACTGCTCCTGGTCATTCTCGGCTCGCCTCCCCCAGTCCGCGTTGCCAAGATCCCCGGACGGGTGAACTTGGAGGATGCGATCAAACAGCGCCTCGACAAGGTAGATGCTTGGTCGGGAGCAACGCTGCGCGCTGAGGACCTGATTAGCCGCGTCCCGGAAACCCTGGCATGGACCACCTGGAGCGAGATTCGGGACGCGCTAGCCGCGAACCGGCTCCGGTTCTCCAACGCCCCTGAGGGACTGGGCAGCAGCGTCGCCCGGCTATGCGATGCTGCAATCACGGCGATCAACTGGCACGGCTGAGCCGACAAAAGCCTGCCCGGGACGGAACATCCTGCCTTGCCGCGCCGCGGACGGTAGCCTCACGGCGGCCCGGCCGCGGCCTCATCCGCCGCGCTGCGCATGGTCATTCCTGCGGGCGGGCCGGGATCGGACTGGCAGCTAGGCTTCGACGGTGATGCCTGCCCCCTGCTCCTTGATAGCCGATCCGGCGACGCCGAGCACCATCTCGTCGAAGCTCATGTCCTGTGTCGGCATGGCCGGCTTCTTCCCTTCTCCACGGCGCTATGACGAGGATCGCGGGCGCCACCGACAGGAGCTGTCGAAACCCTTCATTCGGCGATCAGGCGGCGAGCCGACTGCCAAGGTTTCGATTCGCGAATGGACGACGGCCGGTGGCCTCGACGAACCTGCGGATGAGGTCTGATTCGACGCTCGCGGGGTCTGTGCCCGGGGTGGTCGGCCACGCAGCGAGAAGCCGTTGGCGTCGGCCAACTGCCAGATGTACCGACCGCCCCAGTGCGGGGCACGACCGCCCAGTCCGTGGCGGCGGTACTCCTCAAGCCTGCGTTGCAGCCGGGTCGCCTTGCCGAAGTAGACGACCTCGACGCCGTTCACCCAAGCCGTCGCGAGCGCTTCCGGGGAAACGGAAGGATCACCACGAATAGCGCCGGCCGGGTTCCGCGGCAGGAACTCAGGCGGCGCCTGGGTGCAACGGAGCACCGCATAGACCCCCTGAGTCGCGGGGATTGTGGTGGTGGGAAGATCGGCGAACGAGACGAACCCTTCAGAGCCGAAGTCCCTCAGCTCGGCTCGCTTCGTCACCATGGCGACCATTGTCCAGCATCGCCGACCTAAGAACTTCCTGAGCCTGAGAAGGCACGGCAGTGCCGCTGTCCCCAGCGTTGACAAGGGGATTCACCAGTAGTCCCCGGATGCCAGTGCGCCTCCCTGTCAATGTCCCCGGCAGATCTGTGGATAACTCGGGCCGCTTGGACAGATCTGGGGACAAACCCAACTACATCGACTTGATCGCCTTACGTGGTCGCGAAGACAGCGAAGGGAGACATGAGATGAAGTCGGTGGGTAACGAGCTGGACTTCGCCAGCTCGGAGACTGTGCCAAGCGAGGTTGAGGCGGCATGGCCCGGGTGGCAGGAGCTACACCCGGAGCTGCGTGTCGTTGAGGCCGGCGGACTGCGCGCGTGGTTGAAGCGGGTGCCGGGCGAGGAGAGCGACAGGGTGCTGTGCGTGCTCGCTCGGCGGGCGTCGGGGCAGGGTGATGACGATCACGCGGCGCGGGTGGCATTGGTGTGGGCGCTGCTGCCCGGGGCAGGCTGCCTCGCTTCCCGCTATCGGCATGTGCCGAATCCCAACTTCATGGTCGCCGAGCAGCTGTGGATTCAGGCCTCCGAGTTCCCTTGGCGGACAACCTCGAAGGTTGCGGCCAATGTGCTGGCCAAGGTGCGCAATGAGGTGCTGCGTGAGATCGGGGCGTCGACTCGTCCCGATCCTGCCGAACGGCTGAACGCCTCCGCGATCCAGTACGTCGACACCTGGCGCTCGCACATCGCACCGGCCGAGCAGACCGGGGCCGACGAACTGCATGACTTGCTCGACCATGCGGTTGACACCCAGGTCATTACCCCGTGGGATCGCGCACTGCTTCTGGTGGCCGTGGATGTGGGCTACGACGCCAGCTGGGCGCTCAAGCGAGACAGCTGCCTCGGCGGTTTCACCGGCAACGCCTTCTCCGCTCTGGTGGCCCAGCGGTTGGGCTGCTCGGCACGGACAGTCCGTCGACGCATCCACCTCGCGGTTCGGGCGCTGCGCGACTCGCTGCCGCACCTGCTCGATGAGATTCGTGATGCTGCCTGAGGTCGCGGTGGCCGACATGGATGGCGCGGTGCCTTCTTCATGGCCGAGGTGATGGGAATGACTGACGAGACGATCGAGTGGGCTCCACTCGCAGCAACCGTGCGGAAGGCTCTTGCCCTGAAAGTGCGCCAACAGGTGCGGCCGCCGGGCAGCGGGCTGTACGGATGGCAGCCCCGCTACGACGAAAGCGTCGTAGCGGTTGCCGGGATGGCCGGGTCGGTCGGCGCTACGACGGTGAGTCTGGCTCTGGCTTCCGTGGCCGCGCTTACCGGCCCGGCCCGGATCATCGAGTGCGCACCCTCCACCCGCTCCGGGCTGATTGCCGCGTCCGCCGCCGAACTCGGCACCGGTCGCGGTGGCTGGAGGAGGGGTCAGCGCGAGGGCGTCACGTTGATCCGCCGCAGCTCGACGTCCTTGTTCGACGCAGCTCCGCCACCGCCGGACGAGGACGGGACGTTCACCGTCCTCGATGTCGGGGACCTCCTGACTGATCGGTCCGGCGAGCGGTCGATAGCTGCTGACGTCGCGGGTGGCTGGGTGCTGGTGGCGAGGGCGAGCGTCCCGTGCCTGCGGCAGCTGGAACTCGTCCTCGACGTCGGACTGGCACACAACCCGGCTGTCGCGATCGTCGGCACCTCTCCGCGGCGTTGGCCGACCCGGCTGGCCTCGGCCATCCAACCGCGCACCCGCGCGCTGTTCGAGTCGGGCCGAGTAGCGACCTTCCGTCACGACAAGCGCCTCGCGCTCACCGGCTTGACACCGGATCCACTGCCCAGACACGTCGCAGCCTCCGCCCGGACGCTGCTCACCCTCCTGGAAGGAACACCCCAATGAGGTTCCTGATCCCGCTCGAGGTCTGCCCAGTGGCACCCGGTCAGGCCCAGCAGTACGTCGACCAGATCACCGGCAACGTCCTGTGGGGGGTTCAGTGGATCTTCGTCGTGGCCCTCGTGATCAGCGTCGCCGCGATCGCCGGCGGGCGGCTGTTCATGATGCCGCACGCCTCCCGCGCCGGGGTCATCTCCGCGGTCGTCGTCTTCTTGGCGGTGATCGCCTACCTGACCCTGCCGTCGCTTCTGGACGCGCTGATGGGGAAGGGCTGCATCTGATGGCTGCCCAGGACATCACCGGAGAGCCGTGGCCCCGGTGGCGCCTGTTCCTCGGGCTGGCCGTGGTCGCGACCGTCGGCCTGCTGCTGTTCGGCGGGCTCGTCGCCACCATGCTGGCACTCTTCGTCCCCAGGACGCCGGGTTCGGAACGGGTCGACGTCGTCGCCGCGGAACCCTCGGGTGACGAACGGCGAGACGTGATCGCAGCATCCTCGCTGCCGGAGATCCCGCGTGACGCCAGGTGGCCCCACGCTCCTGCCGCGGTCCCGCCGCCCGAGATCACGATCCCGGTGTCAACGTTGATTGGACCGGCCGGCGTTTCGGCGGGGTTTCCCAGGACGCCCGAGGGGGCGTTGAGTCAGCTGGCGGCGATCGAGGTGCGGGTGCTGGAGGCGATGAGCATCCCGGTTCTCAACCAGGTGCACTCCGCCTGGGTTGCGCCGGGTGGTCCCGAGGTTGCCGCGTGGGAGATGTCGGCCAACGTGCAGGCCTTTCTCGGTGCCGTCCCACACGAGGCACCCGATCGGATCGACGACACCACCACCGTCACGGTCGTCCCGGTTGGTGCCCAGCTGAAGGGGACGGACGGCCAGGACTGGGTGCTGGCGTGCGTGATGGTGGAGGTCCGCGCGACGGTCGCCACCGATGCACGCATGGCCTACGGCCACTGCGCCCGGATGGCGTGGGCGAACGACCGCTGGCGGATCGCGCCCGGCGTCCCACCGGCAGCGGTCGATGGCGCGTGGCCGGGCACGCAGGCGTTCATCGACGCGGGCTGGAAGACCTGGAGGCAGGCATCGTGATCCCGATCTTCCCGAACCCGTTCGACCCACTCGGCAACGTCGCCTCGAAGATCGTCTATGACGGGTGGACGGCGGCGATGCTGGGGATCTGGAACGCCGGCCTGTGGCTGCTCCAACTGGTGCTGAACCTGGGCGACATGCTGCTGACCCCCGACCTGCGTGAGGGCGGCCCCGGCGCGGGCATCTACCGGACGGCGTTCTGGGTCGCTGGCGCGCTGGTGCTGATCCTGGGCATCGTCCAGATCGGGACGGCAGCGGTCCGGCGCGACGGCCGCAGTCTCGCCCGGGTCGGGATCGGTCTGGTCCAGTTCGCCATCGTGTGGGCGGGTTGGCTCGCCTACGGGGTCGTGCTGATCGCCGCCACTTCGGGGCTCACCCGGTCACTGATGCAGTCCCTGCTGAACGCGGACGCCTGGTCGGCCATCAAGATCGGCGAACCCTTCGGCGCCGGGGACATCACCGACGCCACGGTTGCCACCGTGCTCGGCCTGATGGGCTTCTTCGTGGTGATCGCCGCGATCGGCCATTTCCTCGTTCTGCTCGCGCGGGCGGCCGCGCTGATGGTGCTCGCCGCGACGACCCCGATTGCGGCCGCCGGCCTGATCGGCGACGCGGGGCGAGCGTGGTTCTGGAAGTCGCTGCGCTGGTTCCACGCCGCTGCGTTCGCGCCGGTCGTGATGGTGCTGGTCTTCGGGCTCGCGAACCAGTTCACGACCGGTATCGCCACCGGGCTGGGCAAGGACTTCTCCGCCGTCGGTACCTCGGTGGTCGGAGTGGTGCTGATCCTGATCTCGGTGTTCAGCCCGCTGGCGTTGTTCCGGATGCTCGCCTTCGTCGACCCCGGCACCAGCTCCGGGGCCGCGATGCGTGCCGGACTGGTCGCGAACGGCGGCATCCAGGGCCTGGTGTCCCCGAAGCCCGCCGACGGTGGGACGGCAACCCGCACCGACGAACAGGGACGAACGAGCGCGGAGGGCTCGGCCGAGGCGCAGACTACGTCCCGGTTCGCGAACTCCGCCTCGGGGGTCATGAAGGTTCTCGGGCCGGTTGGTCAGGTCGCCGCAACGGGTCTTGGCGTGATGGCCACGATCGGCACACGGGGAGCCTCGATCGGTGCCGACCTGACCAGCCAGATGGGAGTCGGTCACCAGGTATGGCCACCCGACCTGAGCCCGCAGGCCAGGAAGGCCACCCAGACCCAGGACAGCCTCCAAGACCAGAACCGCAGCGACGGCAACCCGCCCGCGGACAACACCGACCCGGGTGCGGACAACACCCCACCCGCCCCGGGAAACAGCGGGGCCC
>JAEXCA010000240.1 GCA_023393755.1 Actinomycetes bacterium
GCCGAGGCCGCCTGGGACGAGATCCGCGACACCGTCCTCGATCTCGGCCGGCCCTGGCCCCGGGCCACCCCCCGCCAGGCGGCCGCCGAACTGTCCGTCCGGCTCGATCCGGCAGCCGCCGCCGCCCTGGCCACGCTGGGCCGGCAGGTGGAGCGCGCCCGGTTCGCCCCGGCAACCGACGACGCGGTGGATCCCGGGCAGGTCCGGCGGATCACCGCGGCGCTGGAGCTCGCGGCGCCGATCCAGCCGGTGCTCAGCCACGTCCTGCCCCGCTCGCTGTTCCACCTCAGCGGCTGACCGCGGCGCCGGAGACACGACAGCCCGGGCGATCGCCCGGGCTGTTCCTACTCGCTGCCGGCGTTCCTGCTGCCGCAGGCCTACAGGCCCTCCTCGTTGCGGTGCCGCCAGCGCTCCTCCATCTTGTCCATGAAGTCCCGCTCGGGTGACCTGCCGCCACCCCGCGGGGCACCCGGGTCGGCCTCGTAGCCGACGTGCCGCCAGGCGCTGACCGCCACCACGGTGGAGGCCAGCATCACCAGGAAGCCGCCGACGCTGAGTGCCCAGTGCACCTCCATGCCGCCGATCAGCATGCCGATGCCGACCAGGAAGCCGAGCCCGGCCAGCGCGGCCCGGCGGCGGTGCAGGCGGCGCGCAGTGGTGCCGCGAAGCGTGTTGGCCAGCTTGGGATCCTCCGCCTCGAGGGCGGCCTCCATCTGATCAAGCAGCCTCTGTTCGTCCTCAGAGAGGGCCATGATCGCCTCCTGGATCGTGTGGTGGACGAAGTCTAGGTCCAGTCTAGGTGCGCACCAACGTTTTCGGTACCGAAAGCCCAGGGACGACCGCCGGCCGCGCTCGCGATCAGCTTCCGGCCGGCGGGTTCGGGTCGGCCGCCCGGCCGTCCGCGGCCCGCTGGGTGTCGGCGGCGAGCTCGTCCACGACCGCGTTCTCGGCGTCCCATTCGCCGTCCCGGTGGGCGGTCCGGGAGACCAGGTGGCCGGAGACCGGGGCGGTGAGCATCTGCAGCAGCACCGCCAGGCCGAGCAGGGTGAAGGCCTTGGGGTCGCGCAGGCTGAGCGTCACCCCCACCACCACCAGGATCAGGCCGAACACCACCGGTTTGGTGGCGGCATGCATCCGGGTCAGCACGTCCGGGAACCTGACCAGGCCGATCGCCGCGGCCAGACAGAAGAAGGCCCCGATGGCGATCATCACCGCACCGGCCAGGTCGAGCACCTGTTCAAGCGTCATCGGTGTCCTCCTCATGGCGGGCCTGCCGGCGGTCGAACCGGCGCTGGATGGTGGACGGCGAGGCGATCAGCCGGGCGACCCCGACCGCGCCGCTGAACCCGACCAGCGACAGGCCGAGCAGGATCGGCAGGCCGGTGGAGTTGTGCGCGATCACCGAGTAGAGCCCCACCGCGGCGATCACGATGCCGACCATGACGTCGGAGGCCACGATCCGGTCCAGCGCGCTCGGCCCGGTGGCCAGCCGCCACAGCACCAGACAGGCGGCGGCGAAGAGCATCGCCCCGGCGGCCCAGCTCACCCAGATCATCGCTTCTCCTCCCGTCGCAGATCGGCCGCCCGCACCTCGTCGTCGCTGCCGAAGGCACGCAGCACCCGGTCCTCGATCGCCAGGGCGTGGGCCCGCTGCTTGCGGATCGCCCTGGCGTCCGGCAGGTGGAAGACGTGCAGGTAGAGCAGCCGGGGCCGGCGGACGGTGTCCACCACCAGCGTCCCCGGCACGATCGAGATCAGCTCGGCCACCGCCACCTGGTAGAGATCGCTGTTGCTGGCCAGCCGGACGCGGATCACGCCGGGGCGCAGTTGCAGCCTGGGCCGGAACGCCATCGCCGCCAGCTGGAAGGAGGCGGTGGCCAGATCCCACAGCTGCAGCACCGCCAGCTTCACCAGGCCGCCGATCCGCACCGTGCCGTAGTAGCGGATCGGGGCCAGCCAGAAGACCACCGTGACCAGCCAGCCCAGCACCAGCCCGTAGAGGATGTTCAGCAGGGAGAACTCGCCCCACAACAGGACCCAGACCAGAGCCAGCAGGAGCACCGCGCGGCCCTGCAGGCGCCAGCGCAGCTTCCGGGTCGACTCGCTCATCAGCCACCCCCGCCCAGCACGGCGACCACGTAGCTGCCGTCCAGCAGGGCGGCCGCCGAACGGCTGACGTAGGCGTACATCGGGCCGGCGGCCACGGTGAAGCCGGTGGCCAGGACGAGCAGGCCGAGAGTGGTGCCGACCATCCGGCTGGGCAGGGCCGAGCCGGTGGTCGGGTCGGCGGCGAAGCGGTGCAGGTTGCGCAGCGTGCGCTGCGGGGCCTCGCCCCAGAACGCCCGCGCCCACACCTTCGCCATCGCGTACAGGGTGAGCAGCGAGGTGAGCACCGCGCCGGCGACCAGCGCCCAGGCCAGCGGCGTGCCGGCGTCCACCCCGGCCTGCAGCAACGCCAGCTTGGCGATGAAGCCGGAGAAGGGCGGGATCCCGGCCAGGTTGACCGCGGGCACGAAGAACAGCACCGCCAGCAGTGGCGCCACCCTGGCCAGGCCGCCCAGCCGGTCGAGCGCGGTCGAGCCGCCCACCCGCTCGATCAGGCCGGCGACCAGGAAGAGGGTGCACTGGATGGTGATGTGGTGGGCGGCGTAGAAGATCGCCCCGGCGTAGCCGCCGGCCGAGGCCAGCGAGACGCCGAACACCATGAAGCCGATGTGGCTGACCAGGGTGAACGAGAGCAGACGCTTGATCTCCGACTGCGCGATCGCCCCCAGGATGCCGACCACCATGGTGGCCAGCCCGGCGATCCCGAACAACAGTTGCAGGGTGGATTCGGGGAACAGCAGGGTCTGGGTGCGGATGATCGCGTAGACCCCGACCTTGGTCAGCAGGCCGGCGAACACGGCGGTCACCGGTGCCGGCGCGGTCGGGTAGGAGTGCGGCAGCCAGGCCGACAGCGGGAAGACCGCCGCCTTGATCGAGAACACCCCCAGCAGCAGCGCCTGCAGCACCCCCTGCACCTCGGTCGGCAGCTCGGCCAGCCGGACGGCCAGCTGGGCCAGGTTCACCGTGCCGGTGGCGGAGTAGATGGTGGCCAGCGCGATCAGGAACAGCGAGGAGGAGACCAGGTTCACCACGACGTAGACGGACCCGGCCCGGATCCGGTCCCGGGTGCCGCCCATGGTGAGCAGCACGTAGGAGGCGAACAGCAGCAGTTCGAAGCTGACGAACAGGTTGAACAGGTCGCCGGCGAGGAAGGCATTCGACACCCCGGCGACCAGCAGCAGGAAGGTGGGGTGGAAGATCGACACCGGGGTCTCCCGGCGCAGCTCGTCCTCGTCCTGGCCCGAGGAGTAGATCAGCACCCCGAGCGAGACCAGCGAGGCCACCAGCAGCATCAGCGCGGCCAGCCGGTCGGCGACCAGGACGATGCCCAGCGGTGCCGGCCAGCCGCCCACCCACAGCACCAGGGTCTGCGAGTCGGTCAGCGCCACCAGGATGCCGGCGACCACCGACACCCCGGCGACCGCGGTGACCGAGATCGCACGCTGCAGCCTGGGCTGCCGGCCGGCCAGGAAGGCGGACGCCGCGCCCAGCATCGCGAGCAGGACGGGGACGGCGAGCAGGTTGTTCATTCGCTCACCACATCCTCGCCGGTATCGCTGAAGTGGATCTCCTCGTAGCTCTCCGAGGTGCTGTCCGCCCTGGCCAGCGCCCTGATCCGGGCGTCCTCGACGTCGTCCTGCACCTCGTCGTGGCCGTTGATCTGGAAGCTGCGGTAGGCCATGGTGAGCACGAAGGCGGCCACCGACAGGGTGATCACGATCGCGGTCAGCACCATCGCCTGCGGCAGCGGATCGCTCATCGCCGACCGCTCGGTCTGGCCGATGATCGGCGGTCCGCCGGCCGGCCCGGCGGCGATCAGGAACAGCAGGTTGACCCCGTTGCTGGCCAGTACCACGCCGACCAGGATGCGGCTCAGCGAGCGCTCGGTGATCAGGTAGACCCCGGACGCCACCAGGACGCCGGCGACGATCGCCAGGGTGAGGTTGGCCGGCATCACGACCACCTCATTCCGGGCGCGGCCCGGGTCGACTCCGGCTCGGGCGCCGGGGCGGTCTCGTCCCGCTCGTGGGCGTCGATCCCGGTGCCGAGGCTGCGGCCCAGGTCGAGCATCATCCCGACCACCACCAGGTAGACCCCCAGGTCGAAGGCGGTGGACGAGACCAGGTGGATGTCGCCCAGCAGCGTCCAGCTGCCCCAGGGCAGGGTCAGGCTCTCCCAGCCGGGGATGGCGATGTGGACGTCGAAGCTCTGGAAGACGGTGCCGCCGACCAGGACCGGGGCCACGGCGGTGAGCACGGCGAGCACCAGCCCGCTGCCCAGGATGACGCCGGCCGGCAGCGGCAGCGCCTCGTCCAGTTCGTGACCGCCGGCCGCCAGGTAGCGGATCAGCAGGGCGGTGCCGGCCACCAGACCGCCGGCGAAGCCTCCGCCGGGCAGGTTGTGCCCGGCCAGCAGCAGGTAGATCGACACCACGATCATCACCCCGAACAGCAGCCGGGTGACCACCTCGAACATCAGCGAGCGGGACTGTCTGGGCAGCAGCTGGCTGCCCCGCAGCCAGCCCTCCAGCTTCCCCTCCGGCAGCACCGGGGGACGGGAGAGCCGGCCGGCCCGGCCGCGCAGGAAGATCAGGCTGGCCACCCCGGTGGCCGCGATCGAGAGCACCGCGATCTCGCCGAAGGTGTCCCAGGCACGGGTGTCCACCAGCACGACGTTGACGATGTTGGTGCCGTAGCCAAACTCGTAGGCGGCCTCGTAGAAGTCCACCGACACCGGCGTGGCCACCCGGGAGCCGAGCGCCAGGATCGCCAGCAGGCTCACCGCCAGGCCGGTGGCCAGCGAGATCACCACCCGCCACCAGCGGGTGGACTGCAGCGGGCGTTCGGTGAAGTACTTGGGCAGCTTGCGCAGCACCAGCAGGAAGACCAGCAGGGTGATGGTCTCGACCAGCACCTGGGTGAGGGCCAGGTCGGGCGCCCCGTGCAGCAGGAAGAGCAGCGCGGTGCCGTAGCCGGTCACGCCGAGCAGCAGGACGGCCCGCAGCCGTCCCCGGGCGGTGGCCGCCAGGAAGGCGGCGGCGATCATCAGCCCGCCGATCGCCAGCTGCCCCCAGTGGTCGGCCAGGTAGACGGCGGGCCACTGGCTCACCATGGTCATGCCGGCGAAGATCAGCCCGGTGATCACCGCCAGGATGGTGCCGGTGTAGGAGGCCAGCGAGCCGCGCTGGGTGCGGTCGGTGACCTCCACCGCCAGCCGGTCGAGCTTGGCCATGGTGACCCGGTAGGCGTCGGCGGCGTCCGGCACCGGTGGGAAGGTCTGCTGGATCGCGGCGATCCGTTCCCGCTGCCAGAACAGCACCGCGCCACCGGCGATCGCCACCAGCGAGGCGATCAGCGGGGCACCCCAGGCGGGGATCAGCGCGAGGCCGTGGCCGTGCTCGCCGTCCGGCAGGGTCGTGGCGTAGGCGTCGAGGACGGTGGTCAGCGGGCCGCCCAGGAAGCCGCCGGCCAGCACCGCGGTGCCGAGCAGCACCGGAGGCACGACGAAGCCGACCGCCGGCGGGTGGTCGATCCCGGTGGGTTCGAGGCCGGGCTTGGTCGCGAAGGCGCCCCACCAGAACCGCAGGGTGTAGGCGACGGTGAGCGCCGAGCCGAGCACGATGGTGACGACCAGCGCCCAGGCCGGCAGCGGGGCGATCCCGGTGCCGTCGCCGGTCAGCGCGAGGTTGGTCACGCCCTCCAGCGCGGCCTCCTTGGCGATGAAGCCGAGGGTGGGCGGCAGCCCGGCCATCGCGGCCCCGGCGATCGCGGCCACGATGGCGGTCAGCGGCAGCTTGCGGTACAGCCCGGAGAGCTTGCTGAGCTGGCGGGTGCCGGCGGAGTGGTCGACGATGCCCACCACCAGGAACAGCGTGGCCTTGAACAGCGCGTGGGCCACCACCATGGCCAGGCCGCCGAGCGCGGCGGCCTGCGTCCCGGTACCGAGCAGCAGCACCAGGAAGCCCAGTTGGCTGACCGTGCCGTAGGCGAGCAGCAGCTTCAGATCGTCCTGCCGCAACGCCCGCCAGCCACCGAGGAACAGCGTCAGTGCGCCCAGCGTCCAGACCGCCGGCCGCCAGCCCGGCACCTGGGCCAGCACCGGGGCGAGCACCCCGACCAGGTAGACACCGGCCTTCACCATCGCGGCGGCGTGCAGGTAGGCCGACACCGGGGTGGGTGCGGCCATCGCGCCGGGCAGCCAGAAGTGGAACGGGACCAGCGCCGACTTGCTCAGCGCCCCGACCAGGATGAGCAGGGCGGAGACGGTCAGCGCCCAGCCGGAGGGCGGCGCGGCCAGGATGGCCTGAAGGCTGAAGGTGCCGGCCGCGTTGCCGAGGGTCAGCAGGCCGATCAGCATGGCCAGGCCGCCGGTGGTGGTGACGATCAGCGCGGTGAGCGCGGCGGCCCGGTTGGCCCGCCGGGTGGGGTCGTGGGCGATCAGCAGGTAGGAGAAGACGGTGGTCAACTCCCAGAACACGTACAGGATGATCAGGTCGTCGGCGGTGACCAGCCCGAGCATCACCCCGGCGAAGGCGGTCAGCAGGCCCACCGGGCGGGTCTGCGGCGGGTCGTCGGCGAAGTACCAGCGGCAGTAGACCAGGACGAGGGCGCCGATCCCGGTGACGATCAGGCCGAGCACCCACTGCAGCAGCCCGATCCGGAAGGAGAGCGCGACGTTCAGGCCGGCGATCCACTCGTAGCGCTGCACCACCGCGCCGCCACCCAGGATCAGCGGTGCGATGCTCACCAGCCAGCCGAAGGCGACGGCGGGCACGGCGGCGGCGACCAGGAAGGCGCGCTGCCCCCACCAGCGGGTCAACAGCGCAGCGGCGAGCGCGATCAGCAGGTGGGCCGCCACCAGTCCGATCAGCACCCGGCAACCTCCCCCATCACGTCAACACCATGGTGGGTAGGCAGCCGCGGGGGCTGTCGCCTTGCGGCGTCCTCAGTCCCCGGGGCCGACCGACCCGCGAATTCTCACAGGCAGATCGTATCGGTTCCGGCCACCCGGGCCAGACCACGACCGCCACCCGGGCCGCGCGAAGCGCCGGGGAACGGAGCCCGGGTCCAGGCAAGGAATGGCACCCGGTTCGGGGGACGGCCGCCGCTCGATAGGGTCGGGACGTCATGGTCGAGATCTTCACCGGCTTCGCCGTCATCACCCTGGCGGTGCTGGTCGGCTACCTCACCGCCCGGCTGGGCTTCCTCGGGGAGGGCGCCGGGCAGGTGCTGTCGCGGCTCAGCTTCTTCGTCCTCGCCCCCTTCCTGCTCTTCTCGGTGCTGGCGACCGCGGACGTGGGGGCGCTGTTCTCCTCGCTGCTGCCGGTGTCGGCGATCGCCGCGCTGACCGTGATGGCGATCTTCGCGCTGGTGGCCGGGCTGGGCTGGCGGCGGGATCTGGGCACCACCGTGATCGGAGCGCTGGGCTCGGGCTACGTCAACGCCAACAACATCGGCATCCCGATCGCGGTGTACATGCTCGGCAACGCCGCCTACTCCGCCCCGATCGTGCTGCTGCAACTGCTGATCTTCGCCCCGATCGCGCTGGCCAGCCTGGACGGGCAGGTGAAGGGCAGGTTCTCGGTCGGCAGCCTGGTCCGCTCGGTGGTGACCAACCCGATCATCATCGCCTCGCTCGCCGGGCTGGTGATCGCGCTGCTCGGCCTCGAACTGCCCCCGATCGTGCTGGCACCGATCGAGTCGATCGGGCATGCCGCCGTCCCGGTGATCCTGATCTCCTTCGGCATGTCGCTGGCCGGCCAGCGGATGCTGGAACCGGGCTCGGGCCGGCGCGACGCGGTGTTGGCGAGCCTGCTGAAGCTGATCGCGATGCCGGCCACCGCCTACCTGGTCGGACGGTTCGGGTTCGGGCTGGACGCCCACTCGCTCTACGCGGTGACGGTCCTGGGTGCCCTGCCGAGCGCGCAGAACGTGTTCCTCTACGCCCAGCGGTACGGCGTCGGCGAGACCGTCGCCCGCGATGTCGTCTTCCTGACCACGATCGCCTCGCTCCCCCTCCTGTTCGGGATCGCGCTCCTGCTGGGCTGACCACGCCGCTCGCGAGGTATTTACGTCAGCTTCGCGTAGGGAAAATCCGCTAAGGTTGCCTCACCACGATGCAGGAGGCGCCACGCGCATGCCGGAAGCCGAGAAGAACCCGACCTTCACCCTCACCCGCCAGCCCCTGGAACTCCGCCGCCGCCGGGTGCGGGTGCGCGAGACCCACCAGGTCACCCCTGCCTATCTCCGGGTGGTGTTCGAGGGATCGGACCTGGCGGGCTTCAGCTCCCTGGCGGCGGACGATCACCTGCGGATCTTCTTCCCGCCGGCCGGCGAACCCCTGCCCCAGCCGGACGGCGACGGCATGCCCGCCGGGCTGCGGAGCCGCGAGTACACCCCCTTCGCCTGGGACGGCCGGGGCTGGCTGGCGATCGACTTCGTCCTGCACGGCGAGGGGGTCGCCTCGACCTGGGCGCAGCGGGCGAGGCCCGGTGACGAGGTGTTCATCGGCGGGCCCCGGGGCTCGCTGGTGATGGCCGGCGCCCCCGACTGGTGGCTGCTGGCCGGAGACCTCACCGCCCTGCCGGCGATCCGCCGCCACCTCGCCGCCGTCGCCCCCGGCATCCCGGTCGACGTGGTGCTGCTCAGCGACGATCCCGCCGACCTGCAGGAGGTGACCAGCCCCGGCGAGCTCACCGTCCGCTGGGTGCACCCGGCCGCCGGCTCACGCCCCGGCGACGTCACGCCCCTGCTGGACGCGCTGCGGAACCTGCCCACCCACCCGGGCGACGGCTTCGCGTTCATCGCCGCCGAGCAGGCGGTGGTCGCGCCCGCCCGCGCCTTCCTGACCGCCCGCGGCGTCGACCTCGAGCGCGCGGTGGTCAAGGGCTACTGGAAGCGCGGCGAAGCCGAGTACCACGCGCCGCACGGCACCGCCGCCACCGCTGGCTGACCGAGCCGCGGATCCATGCCCTGGCGCTTTGCCGCCCGCGTGGCAGACTGCCCCTGAGGAGGCAGAGCGTCATGAGGCAACCGCAGCTCAAGCGGGTCTACGAACCGGCCGAACCGGCCGACGGCTTCCGCGTGCTGGTGGACCGGCTGTGGCCCCGCGGAGTGAGCAGGGAACAGGCGGCGCTGGATCTCTGGCTGAAGGAGATCGCGCCCAGCGCCGAACTGCGCACCTGGTGGAACCACGACCCGGAACGGCTGGACGGGTTCACCGCCCGCTACCGGGCCGAGCTGGCACGGAACCCGGCCGTCGCCGAGTTGACCGCGGTCCTGGCCGAGCACCCGGTGGTCACCCTGCTGTACGGCGCGAAGGATCCGGAGCTCAACCAGGCCGCCGTGCTGCGCGACTACCTGGCCGAGTTGCCGGACCGACCGTTCACTCGGTGAGCGAAGCGGTCCTTGGCTCCGGTCCGGGAGAGGTTGGGCGAGGCCCGGCATGCCAGCCCGGCGCCGACGAAGCGATCCGTCCGCCGACCGTGCTGGCGGCGGGCTCCGGCGGGCGTGGAAGAATCCTGCCGTGACCGACCCCACCCATTCCCTGGCGGCGACCATCACCGGGGCGGACGCGCCGGGGCGGCTCGATCGGCTGATGGCGGCGATCTCGGGCAGCGAGGTGGAGATCCTCGACCTGGAGCAGACCGTGGTGCGCGGCCAGCTGAGCATCGGCCTGCTGCTGGCCGCCACCCCGGAGACCGCCGACGCGGTGGCCGACCGCCTGGCCGGCAGTTGCGCCAGGCTGGGCCTGAGCCTGTCGATGGCCGAGGGGGTCGGCGACAACCCGCCGCGGCTCAACCGGACGATCGTGACCATCCTGGGACGGCCGCTGCTGACCGCCCATCTGGCCACCACGGCCAGGGTGATCGCCGGGCTGGGCGGGAACATCGACCGTAGCCGGCGGCTCTCCCGCACGCCGCTCACCACCGTCGAACTGTGGGTCTCCAACGTGGAGCCGGCGGCGTTGCGCACCGAACTGGCAGCGGCGGCGGCCAGCACCGGCTTCGACGTCTCGGTCTCCGCCGCCGGTCTGGCCCGGCTGGGCCGCCGGCTGGTCGTGATGGACGTCGACTCCACCCTGATCCGCGACGAGGTGATCGATCTGGTCGCCGCCCACGCCGGCCGGCAGTCCGAGGTGGCGGCGATCACCGAGCGCGCGATGCGCGGCGAACTCGACTTCGCCGAGAGCCTGCGGCAGCGGGTGGCCGCCCTGGCCGGACTGCCGATCGGCGTGCTCGACGAGGTGCGCCGCTCCGTCCGGCTGACTCCCGGCGCGCGAACCCTGATCGCCACGCTGCACGACCTGGGGCTGTCCATCGGGGTGGTCTCCGGCGGCTTCATCGAGGTGGTCGGCCCGCTGGCCACGGAGCTGGGCATCACCTACGCCCGCGCCAACCGGCTCGACGTGGCCGGCGGCCGCCTGACCGGCCGGATCGCCGGGCCGATCGTCGACCGGGCGGCGAAGGCCGCCACGCTGCGGGAGTGGGCGGCCACCGAACACCTGCCGCTGGCCCGCACGATCGCGATCGGGGACGGCGCCAACGATCTCGACATGCTGGCCGCGGCCGGTCTGGGGATCGCCTTCAACGCCAAGCCGGCGGTGAGGGCGTCCGCGGACACCTCGCTGAACCTCCCCTATCTGGATGCCGTGCTCTTCCTGCTCGGCCTGACCCGCGAAGAGGTGGAGGCGGCGGCCGCGGCCCGGCAGGACGGCTGAGCCGGCTGCTCACGCCTGGGCCGAGCCACTCCGATCGGGCCGTCCGAGCGGGATCTCCTGGCGTCGGGCGAGGTCGCCGAGCCAGGCCAGGCTGGGCTTGGGCCGGCGGGCGAAGGTCTCCCGGTCGACCCCGACGAGTCCGAAGGTGGGCGCGTAGGAGCCCCACTCGTAGTTGTCGAGCAGCGACCAGTGCAGGTAGCCGCGAACGTCGCAGCCGTCGGCCATGGCGGCGGCCATGCCGGCGAGCGCTCCGGTGGTGTACTCGATCCGGCAGGCATCGTCGGCGGTGGCGATGCCGTTCTCGGTCACCAGCATGGGGATGCCGCCGGTCACGGCCCGGGTGTGCCGGAGCGCCTGCCCCAGCGCCGCCGGGTAGTACTCCCAGCCGGTGAGGGTGAGCCGGGTGCCCGGCGGCCACGGCTGGGGTCCGTAGCCGAGTTCGTCGCCGGTCGGGCCGATGATGGTGCGCAGGTAGGACTGCACGCCGACGAAGTCGTCGTCCCTGGCCTGCTCGAGGAAGTAGTCCTCGCGCCAGTACTGCCAGGCGTCGCGTTGGGCCTCCCAGCCGGGGACGGCCTGGAACACCTGGTTGGCGACCGACCAGCCCGCCCTGATGTGACCGGAGCCGCGCAGCACGTCGACGGCCGCCCGGTGGGCCCGACCCATGGCCTCGGCGAGCCGGGGGGACGGGCCGGCGGCATTGACCCCCTGTTCGGTGTCCGTCCGCGCCCAGGCCGGGCTGACCATCATGTTCGGCTCGTTGATGGTGACGACCCAGGTCACGTCCTCGAGGATCGAACCGACAGTCTCGGTGTAGCGGGCGAACCGGTCCGTCGCGTCGGCCGCCCGCCACCCGCCCTGGGCGTCCCACCAGCGCGGAAAGGTGAAGTGGTGGAGGGTGACGACCGGCTCGACGCCGCGGTCGCGGCAGGCGTCGATCATCCGCCGGTAGTGGGCGAGCTGTGCTCGGGACACCGCGCCCTTCTCCGGCTCGACCCGCGCCCACTCGACCGAGAACCGGTAGGCGTTGAGGCCGGCGCCGGCGAGCAGCGCGATGTCCTCCCCGTAGCGGTGATAGGAGTCGCAGGCGTCGCCGGAGGGCTCCGGGACGGTCGTTCCCGGTGCGTACTCGGTCACCCAGTGGCCGGAGTTGGTGTTGTTGCCCTCGGTCTGGTGGGCGGCGGTCGCGGCGCCCCACAGGAAGCCCGCCGGCGCGGGAATGGTGGCTGTCATCGTGGGTCTGCCTTCTGGGGTCGTGCGGCCGGGAGTGGGTGGTCAGGCGAGGTCGAGGACGGCGTAGCCGAAGCCGGCCAGGCGCAGTTCGCCGGCTGAGCGGTCGATGCCGCGGCCGGCCAGGACCGTCGCCGCGCCGACGCCCGGGAAGGCCAGCCCGACCGTCCGGCCGCTCGGGTTCAGGGCCACCAGGAGCGACTGGTCCTCGCCGCGGGTGTACGCCAGCGGATAGCCGGTGGCGAGGACCCGGATCGGCGACGAGGCGTGAAGCCGCGGGTCACCGTGCCGGAGCTGGATCAGCCTGCGCACCAGGTGCAGCAACGAGTCCTCGTCCGCGATGGACGCGGCGACGGTGGGCGCATCCGGCGCCGGGTCGCGCGGCAGGTACCGGGATTCGGCCGGGTCGCCCGGACCGTACCCGCCGGGCAGCGATCCCCACTGCATCGGGGTGCGCGAGCCGGCGCGCTCGTAGGTGGGTTCCAGCCGGGAGCCCTCGAGGGTGGGCGTCCCCGGAAGGTACCTCATTCCGATCTCGTCGCCGTAGTAGAGGCAGGGCATCGCCGGCCAGCTGAGCACGAGCGTCAGCGCGACCGCCGCCTGGTGGGCGTCGCGGGGGCCCGCGACCAGCCGGGTGAAGTCGTGGTTCGAGGTCGGCAGACCGACCACGCCGGAGCGTCCGTACCGCTCGCCCGGGTCGGCGGCCGCGATGGCTGCGGCCGCTTCCTCCCAGGCCGCGACGAAGCGCGACGCGTCGCCCCGGCCGGCCGGGTCGGCCCAGCAACCGTCCTGGTGCCAGGTCGAGTTCACGGTGCCGGCGCCGTTGTTCCACAGCGATCGGAGCGGCAGTCCGTCCGTCGGGCCGCCGAAGTGCAGCAGGAAGTCGGCGTGGAACCCGGCCGGGACCGACACCCGCGGATCTCCCCACTCGGCGGCCAGGATCCGGTCCGGATACGCGTCCCGGAGCCAGTCGCGGAACTCCCGCCAGATCCGGCGGGTCTCGGCGAGCCCTGGATCGTCCTTCACCAGCGAGGCCGCCATGTCGACCCGGAAGCCCGCCACGCCGAGGTCGAACCAGCGGGCCATGGTCCGGCGGAGCGCCTCCCGGTTCGCGCGGGGACCCGGCGCATCCGGCGGCTGCCGCCAGGGCTCGTCCGGGTCCGGTCGGGCGTACCCGTAGTTCAGTGCCGGCTGGAAGGGCAGGAAGTTCGGCAGGTAGTAGCGGCCCGCGCCCTGAACTGATTGCCATCCCTGGCGAGGCGAGTCGGTCCAGATGTAGCGGTCGCGGACCGCCGGCTCGGCGTCCGGGGCGCTCGCGGCGAGGAACCACGGGTGCTGGTCCGAGGTGTGGCCCGCCACCAGATCCAGCAGGATCGCGATTCCGCGGCCGGCGGCCTCGTCGCACAGCGCGGCCAGGTCCTCGTTGCTGCCGTAGCGGGGGGCCACGTTCAGGTAGTCGGTGACGTCGTACCCGGCGTCCTGGAAGGGCGACGCGAAGCAGGGGTTGAGCCACAGCGCGTCCACCCCGAGCCAGGCGAGGTAGTCGAGTCGCTGCCGGATCCCGTCGAGATCGCCGATGCCGTCGCCACTGGCATCGGCGAAGCTCTGCGGATAGATCTGGTACAGGACGGTGTCGCCCAGCTTCCTGGTCAGGTCGGGCCTCATCGGGCAGCCTCCGGCGTCAGTGTTGGGCGTCCTCGTGGACCCGGTCGTGGATGCGGTGGGCGTCGCCGCGGTCGCGGTCGGGCATCGGGTCGGGCGGGACGAAGCCGGTGGTCAGCGTCTGGGTCACGCCGGACCGGGCGGCCTCCATCGCGGCCAGCATCACCTCGAGCACGTGGAAGGCCTGCTCCGGCCTGGTGTACGGCGGCTCGCCGGTGCGCACGCAGTGGACGAGATGGGAGAGCCCGTCGGTCCAGGGCCAGTACCGCGACCGGCTGTCGAAGACCTGCCAGGCGCCGGCCGAGTTGGCCCAGTACTCCAGGCCGTCCGGGGCCCAGTCGTCGCCCTGCAGCTGCAGCGTGCCCTCCAGCCCGTAGACCTCGACGGCCGGCCCGCGGTACTTCTGCATGCCGAACGCGGTGGTCACCGTCGACAGCGCTCCGGACTCGTGCTCGATGACGATCTGGAAGGTGTCGTCGGTCTCCACCGTGATCAGGTCGCCCTCGACGACCCGCTCCGGTCGGCTCAGCGCCGACATCGCCGTGACCCGGCGGGCCGGGCCGAGCAGGCCGGTCAGCGTGGTGACGTTGTAGACGCCGAGGTCGAACAGCGGGCCACCACCGGGCCCGTAGAACCACTTGCCCCAGTCCGGCCCGTCCCAGCCGTAGCGGGCCCGGGCGAGCAGTGGCTTCCCGATGTCGCCGCGCCCGATCCGGCGCAACATCTCCTGATAGTCGGGGCTCAACTGCACATGGGGTGCGCACACCAGCCGGCCGGTCGCCGACCGCGCGGTTTCCAGCAGCTCGCGGCCGGCCTCCAGGGTGGTCCCCATCGGCTTCTCCACCAGGACGTGCTTGCCGGCGCGGAGTGCCCTGGTGGCGAGTTCGGCGTGGGAGTCCATGGACGTCAGCACCACGACGATGTCGACATCGTCGCTGTCGATCACCTCCTCGGCCGAGGTCGTCACCCGATCGATCGGATACTTCGCCTGAACGGCCTCCAGCCGGGCCCGGTCCACGTCGGAGCCGACCACACCGCGCACCTGTCCGCGGGCGATCAGGTTGACCACCAACGGAAGGTAGGCGTTCTGCGCCACGCTGCCGCAACCGATGATGCCGATGGACACGGGGTCGTTCATTCGTCACTCTCCTTCGAGTCGGGGATACCCCCACAACATACCAACTAGCAGACCACTTAGGCCAGTAGCCAATCAGATAGACCAGTAGCTAGGATGGCTTCATGACCTCAGCTCCGCCACGGGCCCGCCGGTCCACTCCGCGCCCCACCTTCACCTCGCCCACCGTGATCCGGCGCGACGACGCGGCCCACCACGTGTGGGGCGATGACGAGGGCGGCCTGGTCACCGATCGGGTCATCGTGTCGACCACGAGCCTTCACGCGCTGGAGTTCGAACTGCCACCGGGCGGCGAGTTCCGCCACAGCATCCTCAACCCGACCGTCTTCGCCGGGGACGTGCTCTACTTCGTGCTCGCCGGCGAACTCGTCCTGGCCAACCCGCAGACCGGCGAGGTGGCACGCGTCCCCGCCGGAACCGGGCGGTTGTTCCACCGCGACACCTGGCACGACGGGTTCAACCCCGGCGACGCCACCGCCCGGGTGCTGGAGTTCTTCTCCCCACCGCCGGCCCGTGGCGCCGCGTCGGAGTACGCGCGCAGCCGTCCGGGTCTCGAGCAGGCCGTCTACGCCGACACCCGCTGGCGCGGGCGGTGGCCGGAGGATCGTGGCCTGCAGCAGGCGGCGTCCTCGTTCCTGGCGGCGGATCCCGGCACCGGCCTGCTCAGCTTCCGCGACACCCGGCCCACCCACCTGCTGTCGACGATCGTCGACACTCCCTACCTCCGGGTCGCGCAGGGTACGGTCGCGCCCGGGCACGTGGAGGGCTTCGCGACGGTCGCCGCCGAGTCGCTGCTGGTCGTCACCTCCGGGGAACTCTGGGCCGACGTGTGGAGCGAGCAGGACGGCTACCGGGCGACCTCCTCGCTGCGGGCCGGGGACGCCATGTACCTGCCGGTCGGCTGTCAGGAGCGGGTGCTGGTGCGCGCCTCCGATCCGGCAACCTACCTGCGCGGCTGGGGTGAGGTGCCGGACGGCTGGCAGCCGTGACCGTCCTGGCGGTCGATGTCGGCGGCACGAACCTGCGGGCCGCTCTGGTCCGGCGGGATGTGATCCTGCACCGCGCCCGTGCCGCGACCCGGCCGGGGCCGGTCGCCGGCCAGCTCGCGGAGTTGATCGGCGGACTGCTG
>JAEXCA010000055.1 GCA_023393755.1 Actinomycetes bacterium
CCAGCGCCGTCCGGCCCGTGGCCCCCGCCGTGATGGTGCGGGTGCCGGCCGTGGGGATCGTCCCGCGCGCGGCGGACGCCGTCGCGCGGAGGCCGTGGCCGAGGGGGCTGCCCCCGAGGTCGCCGCTGCCCAGACCGCAGGAGCCTGACCATGTTGATTCCCCGCAGACTCAAGCACCGCAAGCAGCACCATCCCAAGCGGAGCGGCGTTGCCAAGGGCGGTACCAAGCTGGCCTTCGGCGAGTACGGCATCCAGGCGCTGGAGTCCTCGTACCTGACCAACCGTCAGATCGAGAGCGCCCGTATCGCGATGACCCGCCACATCAAGCGTGGTGGCAAGGTGTGGATCAACGTCTACCCCGACCGCCCGCTGACCAAGAAGCCCGCCGAGACCCGGATGGGTTCGGGCAAGGGCTCGCCGGAATGGTGGATCGCCAACATCAAGCCCGGCCGGGTGCTCTTCGAGCTCTCCGGCGTGAGCGAGGACGTGGCCCGCGAGGCCATGCGCCTGGCAATCCACAAGCTGCCGTTCAAGGCTCGCTTCATCAAGCGGGAAGCAGGTGACATCTGATGGCCAACTCTGTGACGGCCGCCGAGTTGCGGGGACTGACCCGCGAGGAACTCGACGCCAAGGTGCGTGAGCTGAAGGAGGAGCTGTTCGGCCTGCGGTTCGCCGCTGCCACCGGCCAGCTGGAATCCCACGGCCGGCTGCGCGAGGCCCGCAAGGACATCGCGCGGATCTACACCGTGCTGCAGGAGCGGAACCTCGGCATCATCCCCGATCCCGATGAGGACAAGTGAGTCTGATGACTGAAGCAACCGAAGTTACGCGCGGTGCGCGCAAGGTCCGCGAGGGCGTGGTCGTGTCCGACAAGATGGACAAGACCGTCGTGGTCAAGATCGAGTCCCGGGTCAAGCACCCGCTGTACGGCAAGGTCATGACCAAGTCCGAGAAGCTCAAGGCCCATGACGAGGCCAACGAAGCCGGCGTGGGTGACCGCGTCCGCATCGCTGAGACTCGGCCGCTGTCCGCCGCCAAGCGGTGGCGCGTGGTCGAGATCCTCGAAAAGGCGAAGTGACCAGGGGAGAGAGCAGATGATCCAGCAGGAGACGCGACTGAAGGTCGCCGACAACACCGGTGCCAAGGAACTGTTGTGCATCCGGGTGCTCGGTGGCTCCAAGCGTCGCTACGCCGGGCTCGGCGACAAGATCGTCGCGACGGTCAAGGACGCCATCCCGGGCGGAAACGTGAAGAAGGGCGAGGTCGTCAAGGCGGTCATCGTCCGTACCGTGAAGGAGACCCGTCGTCCCGACGGCTCCTACATCAAGTTCGATGAGAACGCCGCCGTGATCCTGAAGAACGACGGGGAGCCCCGTGGCACCCGCATCTTCGGCCCGGTCGGCCGTGAGCTGCGCGAGAAGAAGTACATGCGGATCATCTCGCTGGCACCGGAGGTGTTGTGAGAATGGCGAATTCGCTGCATGTGAAGAAGGGCGACCGCGTCAAGGTGATCGCCGGCAAGGACAACGGCGCGACCGGTGAGGTCATCGCCGTCGATCCCAAGGCCGGCCGGGTCACCGTCCAGGGCGTCAACCTGGTGAAGAAGCACAAGCGGGAGACCCAGAACAACCAAACCCGGCAGAACAATGCCGCCGGCATCATCACGACCGAGGCGCCGATCGACGCCTCCAACGTGCAGTTGCTGGTCAAGGTGGACGGTAAGGAAGTCGTCACCCGGGTCGGCTACGAGCGCCGCGAGGTGACCAAGCGTCGTGCGGACGGTTCGGAGTACACCACGACCCGGAGCGTGCGGATCGCCCGCAAGACTGGGAAGGAAATCTGATGACCGCTGCTACTGCGGAAACCAGGCAGCTGCCGCGTCTGAAGCAGAAGTACCGCGAGGAGATCGCGCCGGCGCTGCACCAGGAGTTCGGCTACGACAACGTGATGCAGATCCCCGGTCTGGTCAAGATCGTGGTGAACATGGGTGTCGGCGAGGCCGCGCGCGACTCCAAGGTGATCGACGCCGCGGTGCGCGACCTGACCGCGATCACCGGCCAGAAGCCGACCGTCACCAAGGCCCGCAAGTCGATCGCCCAGTTCAAGCTGCGCGAGGGCATGCCGATCGGCTGCCACGTCACGCTGCGGGGCGACCGGATGTGGGAGTTCGCCGACCGGCTGCTCACCCTGGCGCTGCCCCGGATCCGCGACTTCCGCGGCCTGTCCGCCCGGCAGTTCGACGGCAAGGGCAACTACACCTTCGGTCTGACCGAGCAGGTGATGTTCCACGAGATCGACCAGGACCGGATCGACAAGCTGCGCGGCATGGACATCACGTTCGTGACCACCGCGCAGAACGACGACGAGGCCCGGGCCCTGCTCAAGGCGCTCGGCTTCCCGTTCAAGGCCCCGGAGAACGAGGTCGCCAAGGTCGTCAAGAAGCGCCCGGCATACGTCGGCAAGAAGAAGAAGTGAGCTGATCCATGGCCAAGACTGCCCTGAAGGTGAAGCAGGCCCGCAAGCCCAAGTTCGCGGTGCGTGCCTACACCCGCTGCAACAAGTGCGGCCGTCCCAAGGCGGTGTACCGCAAGTTCGGCCTGTGCCGCGTCTGCCTGCGCGAGATGGCGCACTCCGGCGAACTGCCCGGCGTCATCAAGTCCTCCTGGTGATCATCAACCAAACCCGAACCCGCAGCAGGTCCCGCGAGGGAAACCGCGGCGAGAAAGTGAATCGCACGTCATGACAATGACTGACCCGATCGCAGACATGCTGACGCGTCTGCGCAACGCCAACCAGGCGTACCACGACTCGACGAGCATGCCCCACTCCAAGATCAAGGCCGGTATCGCCGAGATCCTGCAGGCCCAGGGCTACATCGCCGGCTACGAGGTGCTGGAGCCCACCGAGGGCGAGGTCGGCAAGACCCTGAAGCTGCAGCTGAAGTACGGCTCGAACCGGGAGCGCGCCCTCGCCGGCGTGCGCCGGATCAGCAAGCCCGGCCTGCGGGTGTACGCCAAGTCCACCGCGCTGCCGAAGGTGCTCGGCGGGATGGGGATCGCGATCATCTCCACCTCGCAGGGGTTGCTGACCGACAAGGAAGCCAAGTCCAAGTCCGTGGGCGGCGAAGTCCTCGCCTACGTCTGGTGATCGGAGGATAGAAGATGTCACGCATCGGAAGGCTCCCGATCGCCGTGCCCGCCGGGGTGGATGTCACCCTGGACGGCCAGACGGTTTCGGTGAAGGGCCCCAAGGGCAACCTCAGCCACGTCGTCCGCGAACCGATCAAGGTCGGCCGCAACGACGCCGGCGAACTGGAGGTCACCCGTCCCAACGACGAGCGCGAATCCCGCTCGTTGCACGGGCTGACCCGGACGCTGGTGGCCAACATGGTGACCGGGGTGACCGACGGCTACGAGAAGAAGCTCGAGATCGTGGGCGTGGGCTACCGCGTCACGCTGAAGAGCCCCACCCAGCTGGAGTTCGCGCTCGGCTTCTCCCACCCCGTGGTGGTGGACGCTCCCGAGGGGATCACCTTCTCGGTGGAGAGCAACACCAGGTTCACCGTGTACGGGATCGACAAGCAGGCGGTCGGCGAGGTTGCCGCCAACATCCGCAAGATTCGCAAGCCGGAGCCCTACAAGGGCAAGGGCGTGCGGTACGCCGGCGAACGGGTTCGCCGCAAGGTTGGAAAGGCGGGCAAGTGATGGCTATTTCACTGTCAGTGCACAAGGGAGTGGCCGCCAAGCAGGCGGCCAGGCTGCGCCGTCAGGCCCGTGGCCGCAAGAAGATCGCCGGCACCGCCGAGCGGCCGCGGCTGGTGGTCACCCGCTCCAGCCGTCACGTGCTGGCGCAGGTGATCGACGACACCCGCGGGGTCACCCTGGCCTCGGCCTCCACCATGGAGGCGGACGTCCGGGCGGTCAGCGGCGACAAGTCGGCCAAGGCCAAGGCGGTCGGCAAGCTGGTCGCGGACCGCGCCAAGGCTGCCGGCGTCGAGAACGTGGTCTTCGACCGCGCGGGCAACAAGTATCACGGACGGGTCGCGGCGCTGGCTGACAGCGCCCGCGAGGCCGGCCTCGGATTCTGACGGATTGCGGAAGGAAAACAAGCGATGAATGGAACCCAGCGCCGCGGTGGCGGTGCCGGTGGTGAGCAGCGTCGCGGCCGCGAGGACCGTCGTGGCCGGGATGCTGTCGCCGAGAAGGAGAAGAGCAACTACCTGGAGCGGGTGGTGGCGATCAACCGCGTCGCCAAGGTCGTCCAGGGTGGTCGCCGGTTCAGCTTCACCGCGCTGGTCGTGGTAGGCGACGGCGACGGCATGGTCGGCGTCGGCTACGGCAAGGCCAAGGAGGTGCCGGCGGCGATCGCCAAGGGTGTCGAGGAGGCGAAGAAGCACTTCTTCCGCGTCCCGCGCATCCAGGGCACCATCCCGCACCCGGTGCAGGGCGAGAAGGCGGCCGGCGTGGTCATGCTGCGCCCGGCGTCCCCGGGTACCGGCGTGATCGCCGGCGGCTCGGCCCGCGCAGTGCTGGAGTGCGCCGGTGTGCACGACGTCCTGGCCAAGTCGCTGGGCAGCGACAACGCGATCAACGTGGTGCACGCCACGGTGGCCGCGCTGCAGAGCCTGGAGGAGCCGGAGGCGGTCGCCAAACGGCGCGGCCTGCCGGTGGCGGACGTCGCCCCGGCGGCGCTGCTGAAGGCCCGTGAGGAGGCTCACTGATGGCACGGCTGAAGGTGACCCAGATCAAGTCTGGGATCGGCGGCAAGCAGAACCAGCGCGACACCCTGCGCAGCCTGGGTCTGAAGCGGATCGGCGACGTGGTCGTCAAGGAGGATCGCCCCGAGATTCGCGGCATGGTGAAGGCCATCCCGCATCTGGTGGCGGTCGAGGAGGTCGAGTGACATGACACTGAAGGTTCACCACCTGCGTCCGGCTCCGGGCGCCAAGACCGCCAAGACCCGGGTGGGTCGCGGTGAGGGCTCCAAGGGCAAGACCGCCGGCCGGGGCACCAAGGGCACCGGCGCGCGGAAGAACACTCCGGAGTTCTTCGAGGGCGGGCAGATGCCGCTGCACATGCGGCTGCCCAAGCTGCGCGGCTTCGCCAACCCGTTCCGGGTCGAGTACCAGGTCGTCAACCTGGCCAAGCTCGCCCAGCTGTACCCCGAGGGTGGCGAGGTGACGCCGGCCGACCTGGTCGCCAAGGGCGCCGTCCGCGACGGCCACCTGGTGAAGGTGCTCGGCAACGGCGAACTGACCGTGGCGCTGCAGGTGAGCGCGAACGCGTTCTCCGCCACCGCCAGGGAGAAGATCGAGAAGGCGGGTGGCACGGCGACCCAGCTGTGACATCCTGTCGCTGAAGGGCCGGTCCTACGGGGCCGGCCCTTTGCGTGCCCGCAGGTCGTTCCCGTCCCCCGCCCGACACAAACCGGGCAGCGGAGGCGACTCGCGTGCACAATCCACTCGACCCACCGGATTCACCCGGTTTCTGTCGGCTCTGGCTGGCCTCCGGAGCCGGCGACGATCGGCCACGGCGGGCTCGGGCCGGGGTCGGAGATCACGAATCGGCAACAGGACGACGCCGGCGGGTGCCCAGCGGCGTCCCGATGCGGGGTTGACGGGTCAAAGTTGGTAGAGTCGGTCCGGTTGTGTCGGCGCCGGGCCGACGAGTCAGGCAAGGGGAGTCAGTTCGGATGCTTTCCGCGTTCGCCAATGCGTTCAAGACGCCGGATCTTCGCAAGAAGATCCTGTTCACGCTGGGAATCCTGGCCGTCTTCCGGCTCGGGTCGGTGATACCCACGCCGAACGTGAACCTGCAGAACGTCAACCAGTGCCGCGCGGTGACGCTGGCGGGCGAGGGCTCCGGGCTCTACTCGATGATCAACCTGTTCTCCGGTGGCGCGCTGCTGCAGCTGGCGATCTTCGCCCTCGGCATCATGCCCTACATCACCGCGAGCATCATCCTGCAGCTGATGACGGTGGTGATCCCGCGGCTGGAGGCCCTCAAGAAGGAGGGCGCGGCCGGCACCGCCAAGATCACCCAGTACACCCGGTACCTGACCATCGTGCTGGCCGTCCTGCAATCCACCGCCTTCGTCACCATGGCGGTCAGCGGTCAGCTCTTCCAGGGCTGCACCCTCCCGCTGGTGTACGACGTCTCGGTCTTCCCGATCCTGGTGATGATCCTCACCATGACCGCCGGCACCGGCGTGATCATGTGGCTGGGTGAGCTGATCACCGACCGCGGCGTCGGCAACGGCATGTCGGTGATGATCTTCACCCAGATCGCGGCGCAGTTCCCCGCCCAGCTGTGGGGCATCAAGGAGAGCCGCGAGGGCGCGGCCGGCTGGCTGGCGTTCGCGCTGGTGCTGGCGGTCGGCCTGCTGGTGATGGCGGTCGTGATCTTCATCGAGCAGGGCCAGCGGCGGCTCCCCGTCCAGTACGCCAAGCGGATGGTCGGACGCAAGCTGCTCGGCGGCAGCACCACCTACATCCCGATCAAGGTCAACCAGGCCGGCGTCATCCCGGTCATCTTCGCCTCCTCGTTGATCTACCTGCCGGTGCTGTACTCGCAGTTCGTGCCCGGCACGATCGACGATCCCAACCCGGTGGCGGTCTGGATCCAGACCCACCTGGTGACCGGCACGTCCTGGGTCTACAACGTGATCTACGCCGCGCTGATCATCGCCTTCGCCTACTTCTACGTCTCGATCACCTTCAATCCCGAAGAGGTGGCCGACAACATGAAGAAGTACGGCGGCTTCATCCCCGGCATCCGGGCCGGCGAGCCCACCGCCCGTTACCTCAAGCACGTGCTCTCCCGGCTGACCGCGCCCGGTTCGCTCTACCTGGCGATCATCGCGCTGATCCCGGCGGCGGCGTTCATCTGGCTCGGCACCCAGGCCCAGTTCCCGTTCGGCGGCACCTCGATCCTGATCATCGTGGGCGTCGGCCTGGACACGGTCAAGCAGATCCAGAGCCAGTTGCAGCAGCGCAACTACGAGGGCTTCCTGCGGTAGTCCGCCCGCCGGCCGGGGAACCGGGTTTTCCGGCGATGGAATCTCCGATTCCCGCCCGCGACTAGGGGTTGCCTTGCTACGGTGAGGTGACTTCTGGAAAGGACTCCCCGTGAGACTGCTGATCATGGGCCCGCCCGGTGTGGGCAAGGGCACCCAGGCCAAGGGAATCGCCGAACACTACGGCGTTCCCGCGATTTCGACCGGCGACATCTTCCGCGCCAACGTGCGCAACCAGACCCAGCTGGGGCTGGAGGTCGCCCGGATCATGGCCGAGGGTTCCTACGTGCCGGACGAGATCACCGACGCGATCGTCCGCGACCGGCTGGCCGAACCGGACGCCGCCGCGGGCTGGCTGCTGGACGGTTACCCGCGGACGGTGGGGCAGGTCGGGGCGCTGGACGGGGTGCTGGCCGCCACCGGCAGCGCGCTGGACGCCGTGATCTCGCTGGTCGCCGACACCGACCTGCTGATCGAGCGGTTGCTGAAGCGGGCCGAGCTGGAGGGTCGCGCGGACGACAACGCCGAGACCATCGCCCACCGGATGGAGGTCTACGCCGAGGCCACCGACCCGCTGCTGGCGATCTACGCCGAACGCGGCCTGCTGGTCGAGGTCGACGGGCTGGGCGCCATCGACGAGGTCCGCGACCGGATCACCCAGGCATTGGACGACGTCCAGGCGTGACCCGCGCGGAGCCGGTCGAACGCAAGACCCCCGAGCAGCTGCGCGCGATGCGCGCGGCCGGGCTCGTGGTGGCCCGCGTCCTCGACCAGCTGCGCCGGGCCGGACGGCCGGGCGTCACCACGGCCGAACTCGATCGGCTGGCCCGTGACGAGCTGGCCGGCGCCGGTGCGACTTCGTCCTTCCTGGGCTACGACGGCGGCTACGGCCTGCCGCCGTACCCCGGCGTCACCTGCATCTCTGTCAACGACGAGGTGGTGCACGGGATCCCCGGCGAGCGGACGCTGGCCGACGGCGATCTGGTCTCGGTCGACTTCGGGGCCTGCCTGGCCGGCTGGCACGGCGACGCGGCGGTGACCTTCGAGGTGGGTGACTGCGCGCCCGAGCGCCGCGAGCTCGGCGAGGCCACCCGCCAGGCGCTGTGGGCCGGCATCGCCGCGCTGCGGGCCGGTGGCAGGATCGGCGATATCGGGCACGCCGTCGAGAGCCGGCTGCGCTCGGAGCCGCGGCGCTACGGCATCGTCACCGAGTTCACCGGCCATGGGATCGGCCGGGAGATGCACATGGCCCCGGACGTCCCCAACACCGGACGCCGCGGCCGGGGCGCCGAGCTGGCCCCGGGGGTCACCCTGGCGATCGAGCCGATGGTCACCCTGGGCTCGGGTCGGGTCGCGGTGCTGGACGACGACTGGACGATCGTCACCCGGGACGGTTCCGCCGCCGCGCACTGGGAGCACCCCGTCGCGCTCACCGAGGGCGGGCTGTGGGTGCTGACCGCCGCCGACGGCGGTGAGGCCGAACTGACAGCGCGGGGCGTCCCGTTCGGACCGCTGGCGGACTGAGATGCGGGAGCGGGCACGGGAGGTGGCGGCGCCGCTGGGGCTGCGGTTGCGGGCCGGGCTGATCGACCTGGGGCTGGCGCTGGGCTGGGCCGGGGTGGTGGTCGGAGCCTACTTCGGCCTGCGCGCCGTCGGCGTCCCGCTCGACTTCGCGCCGCTGGCGCTCAACCTGCTCGGCGCGACCGTCATCGTGCTGCCGGTGGTGATCGTACTGGGGCTCACCGAGGGCGGACGCTACGAAGCCAGCCCCGGCAAGCAGTGGTCGGGGCTGCGGGTGCGGCGGTTGGACGGTCGTCCGCTGGGACGGCCGCTGGCGCTGCTGCGCAATGTGGTGAAGATCGTCCTGCCCGCCGTGCTGATCCACGCCGCGACCCTCATGCTGGTCACCGTGCAGCTGGGACCGGACGTCGTGGTGCTGCTGGCGATCGCGATCAGCCTGCCGCTCTCCTACCTGCTGCTGCTCTGCTTCGGCGAGCGCCGCGGGCCGTGGGATCTGGTCTGCGAATCCCAGGTGGTGCAGATCACCCTCGGGCGCCGGTTCGCCGTCGACTGAGCCGGCGACCACAGCACCGTCACGCGGCCGAAACATGGGGCGTTTACGCTCGTCCCGTGAGCCTGCTGTTCCGTGAGTACGCCGGTACCCCGGCGGCCTTCGATGAGGTGGTCGGTGCCGACGGCATCCGGGACGCCTACGGTTCGGTGCTGCGTCAGCTCGACAGGCTGGACGCCGACGAGGTACGGGCGCGCGCCGACTACCTGAAGTCGACCTACCTCGACCAGGGGGTCACCTTCGACATCGGCGGCGAGGAGCGGCCGTTCCCGCTCGACATCGTGCCCCGGGTGCTGCTGGACCAGGAGTGGGCCGAGGTCGAGGCCGGCGTCCAGCAGCGGGTGCGGGCGATCGAGGCCTTCCTGGCCGATGTCTACGGCGAGGGGCGGGTGTTCCGCGACGGGGTGATCCCGCGCCGGGTGGTGGTCTCGTCACCGCACTTCCACCGGGCCGTGCACGGCATCGTCCCGCCCAACGGGGTGCGCTGCCACGTCGCGGGCATCGACCTGATCCGGGACGAGCACGGCCGGTTCCGCGTCCTGGAGGACAACGTCCGGGTGCCCTCCGGGGTGTCGTACGTGATGACCAACCGGCGGGCGATGTTCTCCGCGCTGCCGGAGGTGACCTCCCGGCACCGGATCCGTCCGGTGGAGGGCTACCCGCTGCAACTGCTGGCCGCGCTGCGGGCGGCCGCGCCGAGCGGGGTGAAGGACCCGACGGTCGTCGTGCTCACCCCCGGGGTGTACAACTCGGCCTACTTCGAGCACGCCCTGCTGGCCCGGATGATGGGTGTCGAACTGGTCGAGGGCCGCGATCTGGTGGCCCGGAACGGCCGGGTGTCGATCCGCACCACCCAGGGGCTGCGTCCGGTCCACGTGGTCTACCGCCGGATCGACGACGAGTTCCTCGACCCGGCCGCCTTCCGGCCGGACTCGCTGCTGGGCTGCGCCGGGCTGATGACCGCGGTGCGGGCGGGCAACCTCACCCTGGCCAACGCGGTCGGCAACGGGGTGGCCGACGACAAGCTGGTGTACACCTACGTGAACGACCTGATCCGCTACTACCTGGCCGAGGAACCCAGCCTGGCCAGCGTCGACACCTGGCGGCTGGAGGAGCCCGCCCACCGCGAGGAGGTGATGGACCGGCTCGGTGAGCTGGTGCTCAAGCCGGTGGACGGCTCCGGCGGCAAGGGGATCGTGATCGGCCCGCGGGCGACCCGGCAGCAGCTGGACGTGCTGCGCGCCCGGATCGAGCAGGATCCGCGCGGCTGGATCGCGCAGCCGGTGGTGCAGCTCTCCACCGTCCCGACCATGATCGAGGGACGGATGGCGCCCCGCCACGTGGACCTGCGTCCGTTCGCGGTCAACTCCGGGGACGGCGTCTACGTGCTCCCCGGCGGGCTCACCCGGGTGGCCCTGCCCGAGGGCGAGCTGATCGTGAACTCCAGCCAGGGCGGCGGCTCGAAGGACACCTGGGTGCTGGCCTCCGACGGGCTGCGGGGACGGAAGCGTCGCCGGGTCGCCGCGCCGCCCGAGCCGGTGCCGCTGGCCAGGCAGGGCGACGAGCCGGTGCAGCGCCAGCAGACCCAGCAGCAACAGCAGCAGCGGATCGGGGGAGGGACGTCATGCTGAGCCGGATCGCGGAGTCGCTGTTCTGGATCGGGCGCTACCTCGAGCGGGCCGAGGACACCTGCCGGATCGTGGAGGTGCACCTTCAGCTGCTGATCGACGACCCCAGCGTCGACTCCGACGAGGCAGCGGCCACGCTGCTGGCGGTGATGGGCGCCTCGATCGACCACGCGGAGATCACCGACTCCACCGAGACCGTCATGGCGCAGCTGTGCTGGGACGCGGACTCCGCCTGTTCGACCGCGGCGGCGATCGGCGGCGCGCGGGAGGCCGCCCGGCGGGCCCGCGAGACGATCTCGACCGAGATGTGGGAGGCGATCAACACCTCCTGGATCGCGGTGCGGGGCAGCCGGCTGCAACGGATGCGGCCGGCCACGGCGTTCAAGTACGTGCGCGAGCGCTGCGCGGTGATCTCCGGCACCGCCGACCAGACCATGAGCCACGACGAGGGCTGGCACTTCCTCACCCTCGGGCGCAGCCTGGAGCGGGTGGACATGACGGCCCGGATGATCTCCACCGCGGCGGTCACCGCCGGCAGCCAGAGCGCCTGGCCGAACGTGCTGCGCGGCTGTGGCGCCCACCACGCCTTCGTCCGCACCTACGGGGGCGTGGTCTCCGACCGGGACGCGGTGGAGTTCCTGCTGCTGGACCGGCTCTTCCCACGCTCGGTGGTGCACACCCTGACGATCGCCGAGGACGCCTTGGCGCGGCTGGATCCCGGTACCCGCCGGACCGGCTTCCACGACGACGCCCAACGGCTGCTGGGCACCGCCCGCGCCGCGCTGGAGTACCAGCGGCCGGAGCGGATCCTGGCCGAGTTGCCGCAGCGGATGGCCGACCTGCAGCGCACCTGCGGGCAGGCCAGCCAGGCGATCACCGACCGCTACTTCAGCGCGGCGGCGGCCGCGAGCTGGCAGGAGGGGGCCTGATGGGACGCCAGCTCCGGATCGTCCACCACACCGGCTACCGCTACCCGGCCGGGGTCGCGGCCTCCCGCAACGAGGCCCGGATGACGCCGCGGACCAACCGCGAGCAGATCGTCCTGGCCACCAACCTGGAGATCTCGCCGACCGCCTGGACCTACGGCTACCGCGACTACTGGGGCAACCACGTCACCGCGTTCGAGATCTCCGCCCCGCACGACCGGCTGCAGGTGGTCGCCACCAGCACGGTCGAGGTGGGCGACCGGCCGTCGGCCGGCGACGGGATCTCCTGGGAGGAGGTGCTGGCCCCCGACCTGGCCGACCAGCTGGTCGAGTTGCTTCAGGTGGCCGGGCACATCGAGCCGCCGCCGGAACTGTGGGAGCTGGCGCAGCGGATCCGCCGCGACGCCGGCACCCCGGCGCAGGCCGTCCATCAGCTGGTGACGGCGATCCGCGAGCGGGTCGACTACGTCCCCGGTTCCACCGAGGTGCACACCCGGGCCGGCCAGGTCTGGGAGGCCCGCGCCGGGGTCTGCCAGGATCTGGTCCACCTGGGGCTGGGCGCGCTCCGCTCGATCGGCGTTCCGGCCCGGTACGTGTCGGGCTACGTGATGCCCTCGCAGGATCCGGTGGTCGGGCAGCCGCAGACCGGGGAGTCGCATGCCTGGTTGCAGTACTGGGACGGCCGCTGGGTGGGGGTGGATCCCACCAACGACACCGCTCCCGGCGACTTCCACGTCGAGATCGGCACCGGGCGGGACTACTTCGACATCCCGCCGCTGAGAGGGGTCTACTCCGGTCCCAGCGAGTCCGACATGTTCGTGGAGGTCGAGGTCACCGTCCTGGCCTGACGCGGCAGCGGCGGTGGTTGCCACGTCCGGTTGCCGGGGCGCATGTCCTGCCCGGTCAGGTCCTGGTGGACGCGGTAGGCGGCCAGGGCGCCGGTCAGCAGTTGTGCCCAGGGTTCCGGCCCGGCCGGGCTGAACGCCGAGGCGGCGTACACCCCCGGCAGCCGGGTGCGCAGCCGAGGGAGATCCAGCAGGGTCCGCCACCCCTGCCACCGTGGCCCGGCCGTG
Organism: Actinomycetes bacterium; assembly: GCA_023393755.1. GTDB lineage: Bacteria > Actinomycetota > Actinomycetes > Propionibacteriales > Propionibacteriaceae > Propionicimonas. The sequence continues at coordinate 12,713 of JAEXCA010000055.1, forward strand.
GTGGCAGGGCTCAGCCGGCGCGGGGCGCGCTCGCCGGTGAGGGCGGCGAACCGCCAGGGCGAGGTGGTGACGATCACCGCCGCGGCGACCAGCGGGCCGTCCTCGGCGCTCACCCGGCCGGGGGAGACCCGGCGGGCGCCGGTCGCCCAGCGGAGGTCGACGCCGCGTTCGGCGACGCGCTGCAACAGCACGTCCGCCAGGCGCGTGGCGGGCTGGGTTGCGCCGGCGGCGTCGATCAGCCGCCAGCGGCCGAAGTTGCGTTCCAGGCTCAGCCGGGTCGCCAGCCAGCCGGGGGCGCGGCGCGGGTCGCTGTCCCGGCGGACGGCCAGGTCGGTCAGCAGGCCGCCGAGCGGACCGATGGTGCCGGCCAGGTCGGCCAGCGACTCCCCGGCGCGTAGCGCGGTTCTGGTGGTCCGGTCGAGCCGCGGCGCGGTGAACTCGGCCTCCACGCCGAGCGGGCGGAGCGCCAGCCAGGTGGCGTCCAGCCGGTCCAGCAGATCGCGCCACGCGGTGGCGGTGGGCACACCGACCGCGTCGACCAGGCTGTGCCACTGCCCGGCCCGGTCCGCGGGCAGGCTGAGCCGGCCGGCCGGTGTGGCGTAGTCGGCCGGTGGAGCCGGGACGAGCTGGAGCCGGTGCTGGCCGAGCGCGCCGGCCAGCGGTCGTCCGGACTTCTTGAACAGATCCCGCCAGGCGGCCGGCAGGACGACCAGGCCCGGGTCATCGTCCAGCGGCGAGGGGAGCAGGGCCACCTCGGGCCGGCGCTCCAGGACGACCACCTCGTGCCCCGCCCGGGCCAGCCGGGCGGCGGCCGCCAGCCCGACCAGCGTGGCACCGACGACGACGATCATGGCCGCTCCAGGTGCAGGGCGAGCAGCTCGGCCAGGGTGAGCGCCCGGCGTCCGGCCAGCTCGGCGACCTGGGTGCGGCAGGAGAACCCGTCGGCGACCACGATCGCCTCCGGACCGGCGGCGCGGAGGGCGGGCAGCAGCTGATCCTCGGCGACGGCGACGCTCACCTCGTAGTGGCCGCGTTCGACACCGAAGTTGCCGGCCAGGCCGCAGCAGCCGCCCAGGGTGGTCACGGTGGCGCCGGTGCGGGCGAGCAGCGCGGCGTCCGCCCGCCAGCCCAGCACGCTGGCGTGGTGGCAGTGCGGCTGCACCACCAGGTGGTGCCCGGTGAGATCGGGCGGGTCGTAGCCGGCGGTCTCGGCGAGCAGTTCGGCCAGCGTCCTGGTGGCGGCCGTCACCACCGGCAGCCGCGAGTCGTCGATCAGGCCGGCCGCGTCGTCCCGCAGCACCGCCAGGCAGGACGGCTCGACGCCCAGGATCGGCAGGCCCCGTGCGGCATGGCCGTGCAGCACGTCCACCGCCTGCCGCAGCCTGCGGGCGGCGATGTCGCGCTGGCCGGTGGTGATCCAGGTGAGCCCGCAGCAGGCCGGCTCGCTGACCACTTCCGGCGCCCACCCCGCGGCCACCAGCACCCGCACCAGGGCGGGCAGGTGGGTGCCGGCCAGGCAGTCGCTGAACGAGTCGAGCCACAGCGCGACCGGCTTTCCGCCGCCGGCCGGCACGGCCAGGGTGCGGCGGGCCGGACGGTCGG
>JAEXCA010000042.1 GCA_023393755.1 Actinomycetes bacterium
GCCGTCCCGGCCCGCCGGGGGGGGCTGCCCCGCCCGACGTGGTCGTCCAGGACGCGCTGCCAGCGGGAGGCCGAACCGGGCACCTGGGTGGGGCCGGTCGGACTGAGGTCGTCCGCCGGCACGCCCATCGCCGCCCGCCACACCGAGATCTGCGCGACCAGCTCCGGGAACAGGTCGGCCGACAGTGCCTCCTGCCAGCGGTGCTCGGTGGTTGTGGACGCCTCGCGCACCTGGGCGGCCAGGTCTCGCACCAACTCCGCGCGAGACACCAGGTACGGACCCCACTGCGGATGCTCGGCCAGCCGGTCCGGAACTGTGCTGAGCCAGGGGAGCGGACCGTTGCGGTCCACCCGGTTGAGCCGGTAGGACAGCACGGCCGCCGGATCCCGTGCGTCGTCCAGACTGCAGTCGCCGACCGCGTTGCGCAGCACTCCGACAGGGTCCGCTCCGGATGCGGCGAGGAGCATGAGCTGCGACCTGAGTACCGGCCACGCCGGGGCGTCCGTCACTTCCGGGACTACCTTCTCGGCGTCGGCCTCGATCTGTGCCGCGCGTTCGCGTCCGACCATCTGTTCGGCGGCGAAGCCGAGGGCGTCGACGTAGCGGTCGACGGCCGGCTTCAGCTGGGTCGCGGGGTCAGCCTCGATGCGCCGCAGGCCGGTCGCCGACAGGGCGGCGTCGTCCCGCGCGAGCACCGACTCGAGCACCTCGGTCGGCGTGGGCGGCCGAGCCGTCTCCCAGCGAGGCACGCTGTCCGGTGCCCCGTCCCCCACGACCTGGACGTACGCGTGGTTCGCCAGCCGGCCGCGGGTCATCATCGTGTACAGCTGCTGGCGGCTCTCCGTGCCGGTGAGCACCCCGTGCATGGTGTCGACGGTCGCACCCTGCGCGCCGTGGATCGTGGTCGCATAGCCCAGTTCGACGTCGTCGCGGACGTAATCGGCCGGCAAGGTGATTCGAGAGCCGCGACTGTTCGCCACGACGAGGCTCTGGTCGCGTCCCACCGCGGTCACCGTCCACCGGTCACCGTTGCGCACCCAACCCGTGCGCGAGAACTGCAGGCGCCGCTCATTCCGCCGGGTCACCACCGTGTCACCGACGGACGCCCGGTTCCCGTCGGACAGTGAGACCTCGGCGCCGCGTGCCGCGTCGCCGAGCCGGTAGTCCCGCGCGCGCCGGTTCAGCTCGACCACCAGATCGCGCGTGGGCGCGAGCATCAGACTTTCCAGCCCAGACGCCCGGTCGACCGCCCAGGCGATGAATGCCTGGTCCAGCGTCGAGCCGGCATCCCCGACGTGGACGCGTCCCTGGTCGAGGTAGAAGCCGAGCGCATCCGGACGTCCCTCCCGCAGCGCCAGCGAGGCCGCCGCCTCGGCCGGGTCGGAGAACCGCACCACCTGGGTGAGTCGGATGGCGCCGTATTCGGCGGCGAGATCCTTCAGTACCCCGCCGGCCTCGACCGCGGCGAGCTGGTGGTCGTCCCCGACCAGTCGGACGCTGCCGCCGCGTCCGACCACGAACGACACCGCTGCCTCGAGGGTGAGCGTGTCCGCCATGCCGGCCTCGTCGATAACGACCAGCGTCCGCGGTCCGATCTGATCGGCCCACGCCGGCAGCCGGCCGGTCGACATTCCGTGGGTGAGGATGTGCAGGGTGTCGGCGTGCCCACCGAGCTGCTCGCCGAGCGCGGCCGCTGCGGCCGCCGACGGCGCCATCCCAAGCACGTCGCCGCCTGCCTCGCGCCACGCCGCCGCCAGCACGCTCATCGCAGTCGTCTTGCCCGCACCGGCCGGCGCGAGTGCCAACTGCAGACGATCGCCGGAGCTCGCCATCGACCGCACGAGGTTCACCTGGCCGGGGTTGAGTTCGACGCCGTTGGCCATGGCTGCCAGCAGCGCCAGACTGATCGACCGCTCGCCGACCACCATGCCGTCCCGGCGTCCGGCGAAGGCGAGCAGCCGGGTTTCGGCGTCCAGGATCTGCTGCGAGGTGTAGATCGCCGAATCGGCCACCGTGTACACCGAGCTGCCGTCCGGACGACGCAACTCGGCAGGCTCGCTGATCCCGTCCCCGGCCGGGGTGAGCCGCACCGAGGACCGTTCCAGGGCCAGGTCGACAACCCGCTCAAGAATGGATGCGAGCTCGGGCAGTTCGAACCGACGCACCTGGCGCAACGCCTCGGCGCGGACGTGCCAGGGCTGCCACCACGACCGGCGCCGCTGGACGACCGTCACCACGTTGTCGGCCAGCCGCTGCAGCCAGGCCTCGTCGATCGTCCGGGACGGGAGTGGCCTCCGGGTAAGGGCGCGGGTCAGCATGCGGGCCGTCCCGCCGCGTCCCAGTACCTCCTCGGCCTGCGCCGCCCAGACCCGGCGCTGCTCGGCGAGTGAGTGGGGCTCGTGCTTGGCCTCCCGCGTCTCGAGGGTCGCTCGCTGCGCGAGGTCGTAGAGCTCGGTCGGGGTCGGGGTGCGGCCGTGTCGCTGCTGGAAATCGGCGACGAGATCGCCCTGTGCCCGGGTGATCATCTTGTCGCGCTGCGACCACCGCTCCAGCAGTGCGAGGTCGACTCCGACGATCTCGCGCACCGGGCGCTCGGGGTCGGAACCGGGACGGTTTGTGAACCGCACGCCCAACTCGTGGGTGAGGTGCTTCTCCAGGGCGGTGTTGTAGAACTCCGAGACCGTCACGTTCGCCTTGAACATGATCCGGCCGTCGATCGCCAGCCACGCGCCGTCGTCCGCGGCCTGCACCTTGTTCGCGATCGCGACGTGGGTGTGCAGGTCCGGATCGCCGGCGCGGGAGTCGCGGTGGGTGAAGGACGCTGCCACGATCCCGAGCGTCTTGACCTGGCGGACGCCGTTGCGTCCGCGCCGGGTGTAGATCGCCCGCTCCTCGAGGTAGCGCAGGCTGTCCGCGACGGCGCGGTCGTGGCAGCGTTCCACGATCGCGGAGGTCTCGGGGTCGGCCAGCGCCCAGAGCGCCGAGACCGACTTCACCGGCGAGAAGGTCGCGTCGTAGCCGGACACGCCGCTGCGCACCGGACGCTGCGCCCGCACGATGAACCCGGACAGTTCGCGGGCGTCGAGGGGATCGCGTCCGAAGCGCTTGCGGAACGCCTCGCGCCCGACCTCGGTGCGCAACTCGGCCCGAACCTCGGCCGGCGCCGGATCGGACGCGACGCGTCCGTGGGCAAGGTTCCAGTCGTCGATGCGCTGGGTGAGCTCCACGCTGAAGTCGGTCATGCCCGGGTAGACCCCGTAGCGCTGGCCGAGCTGCATCGCGTCCCTGATGTCGCGGTCGGTGGCGCGGGTGAGGGCGGCCAGCCGCTCCGTGGCCAGCGGGTGATCACCGAGCCCGAACAGCGACAGCATCTGGTCGGCGGTCACGACGTCGCCGACCTGCAGACCGTCGATGCCGGCCAGACCGGAGCCGACCCATTGCCCGGGCTTCTGGCCCTTCAGGCTGTAGTAGTCGGCCAGGCTCATGTGGCCCTTCTCGGTGGAGTCCATGGCCGCGACGTTCCGGGTGAAGTACTCGTAGCCCGTGCCGGCGGTCAGTTTGTGCAGGGTCATCACGATGGCCACACCTCCTCTCGCGCTGCGGTGGAAGATCCCGTCGCGCCACTAAGCCGAAAACCGACCCCCGATCCGGACAGATCGCGGCAACTTCCTTCGGACGAAGTCCAGATCGAACCCCTGACAACTTCCCTAAGCCCAGGACCGCGGCGATCGGGACGCTCGAGCGCCGACATCTTCGGCATCTCTCAGCCCTCCCGTCTGCGCTCGGGGTCGGCGACGCGGCGACGACGGCCGCAGACCCGTTCACTTCCATAAGCCTTCGAAAGGGGCCGTTCCGGACAGGCTCAGCCGATTTCTCTCTGGCGGGTTGCGGGAGGCATGCCCGCTCGCCGGTTGCAGCACGAGCTTTGGCGACTGAGACTCGTGGGCGTGGAGGCGAACATGGTGCCGGACCTGGACATCGAACCCGAGCTGCTCGATCGCGCACTGGCGCTGAGCGGTGCGCGAACACGCGAGCAGGCGGTGACCCTGGCGCTCGAGGAGTTCATCGAGCGGCGCCAACGCGCCAGGATCGTCGAGTCCTTCGGCACGCTCGATTGGGACGATGCCTACGACTACCAAGCCGACCGGCGTCGCGACGTCCTGGAACCTTTGGAGTGAACCGCGAGCCGGTTGGTGCGAGGGCGCTGGGCGTCCGTCCAGGTGCCAGGTAGAACGTCGTCCGGATGTTAGTTAGCCGACCCCCCGAGGCAGGGGAGACTCCTTTTCGCGGTGCCGAAGGCAATGGAGGACTTACGCCTCCTGCTACGGCAACCCGGCCTTGTCGAACTCCAGTTGGAGTCGGGGGCGGCGCCGGTGGGTCTCGCGCAGGTCGGCGATGAGTTCGTCCACCTCGGCGGCTTCGGGGCTGCCGGACGCGAGCTTGCGCATCCGGGCGAGCCGGCGTGCTGCGGATCGGTAGTAGCTGGCGTCGGCGTGCTCGAGATCGGCGAGAACGATCTGGGTGTAGATCGGCAGGACGGCAATCGGGTCGACCTTCTCGTAGCGCTTGGCCAGCTCCTGCCACAGGCCCGACTCGTCAAGGGTGAGGGAGTGGGCGAGATCCCACGCGAGGGCGAGATCGTCCAGCCCGTACAACGCGAACGAGACGGCCTCGCGGGGTCGGCATTCGAGGGTGGCCGCCACCTCGTCGGCGTAGGCCGGCCAGGACGCTCCGGCCCGCTTGTGCAGCCCGGACGCGTTCGACGACGTCGGCCACCGCCGGAACACCTCCAGCCGGGCGGGTAGTTCCTCGGCGGGTCGGTGCTCGGCCAGCAGATCGCACCAGTACCCGGACGCCTTGGCGGACTGGTGGCCGAGGTCGAACCAGGCGGCTTGTCGGGCCCAGTCGATGGCAAGGTCGAACTCGCCGATCTCGGCCAGAGCCTCGGCGGTGTCCTCCAGCCAGGCCGCCACCTTTCGGTCACGGGAGTGGGTAGCGATGATCGCGTCAACGTCCTTGTCCCAGACGGCGAGCCGACGCGCGTTCCACTCCACGACGAACCGCGTGTGATCCTCCTCCAAACGTCTGCTCCAGGCGGCCCGGTCCGTGCTCCACAGGTTGCGCTGTTGCTCGTCGGAGAGCTTGGGGCTGAGCGCGGCGGCGATCTCGTCCAGCTTCGCCCGATAGGCGGCCAGGCCTGGCTCGCCGAAAGCGGGAGCGTAGCTGACCGGATCGATCTCGAAGAAGTCGCACTCGTTGTCGAACTGGAAGCGGATCATCCAGTCGACAAGCTTGCGATACGGCGGCGGCGCGGTGCGCGCCAGCCGCGCGTGCAGCTCGAGCAGCTCGCGGATCGCGTCCCCGATGATGCCGCTGGAGTCGTCGGCGCCCATGATCACCTTGCAGGCACTGGCGATCGCCTTCTGGGTGACGGCGAGTACCTCTGCAGGCGGCTCGTTCTCGGCCGCGTCCTGCAGCAGGGTCACCGCGTCGTGCAGCTGAATGCCGTACTCGTTCGAGGCCCGCCAGCGGTGGAGGTCAGTGGGCGTCCGCACCAGGGGAAGAATCTGGTCAGCCAGGGTCACGGAGACATCTTGCCGGTGCCCGGTGTGCGAAGTCAGGGAGCGGTTCACTATCGGCGAAATGGAGGATGGCCTCCGCTATTCGAGAGCTGACGTCTCAGGCGAGTCCGTGTCGTGGTGGACGTCCGGGCAGTCGACGAGGCAACAGCCGCAGACGCGGCTGCCGTCGGCGAGGATCAGGTCGGCGTCGTTGCTGCATGAGCAGCCTGGCTTCCGGCACTCGCACCGGACGCCGCGTTCGATCAGCTCGGCGATCACGTTCACGAGGCTACGACGCCACGTCCGCGGCCACCACCTGTCGTCGCCCCCGACACCCGACGTGCTTCTCCCCTTCTTCGACGTCACGATGCCGAGTCGCGACGATGTCCCCTATGTAACCAACCCCTGTGGATACAGACCCCTCAAGTGCCACAGACCTCATGCATCCTGGAGCAGAGCCTCGGTTGAGAGCTCGGCCGTGCGACGATCGGTGCTCGCGTTGTCGTCCGCTCTTGGTTCAGTTCCGGACACGACTGTGAGCTCCGACGCTGACCACTCCAGGCTGGCCGCGACCCTGCGGGCCTCGCCCACGGACTCGACGAAGACGCGAACGCCGCGTCGCCTCCAGCTCCGGCCGAGCGCAGGCGCCGCCTTTCCGGCCACTGGGCACACAACCCCCCAGAGACGGGCCTCGCTTCCCGCTGGTTGAGCCCACAAGACGGCGGCGCCCGCCGTTGCATCTGAGCCGCGAGCCAACCTCAGTGGTGTGGGAAAGGCGCCATCCCAGGGCTTCGGCGGTACTCCAAGGCGGATCTCGCCGCCCCCGACATCGGAGGCCGCCTGTGCAAGCGCCTGTTGAAGCACGCGGTGTTGGCGTTCGTATAGCGCCATTAGGTTGGCGGAGTGTCGAGCATGGTCGAGGCGAGTTCTCTCCTGTGCCTCGCGGAGCCTGGCCTTGGCGTCGCGCTCTGCCGCCCTGAGTGACGCGACTCGCCGGACGTCTTCAGACCCAACCAGGAGCACGGCGTCGCGGATGAAATAGCTGCGGTCACCCGAGGTTTCGGCGTAGCTGTCGTCGCTCACCACCTCAATCCGGCCGTTGAGGAGTCCTAGTGCGACCTTGCGAAACGCCACCGGCTCGGCTTGCTCCCATCGGGTTGATCGGAAGTGCGTGACCAGACGCGCCAATCCGCGGTCGGCAATGAGCTGCCCATCCTCGGCTCGGACGTGGCAACTTGGCAAAGCAGTCATCCAAGGAGCCTGTTTGGACGACACCCAAACACAGCCGATTCCGTCGTCTGCGTAGCGGCTGGTGCGCTCACGACCCGCCTCGATCGTCATTCCGGCGAGCTGAACCTCGAATGCGATTCGGCGGCCATCCGGTGAGATGCCTAGTACGTCGGCGCGCCATCCTCCGGTGTCTCCGGCTGCCGGCACCGCCTCGAGCACGGCGCGGTAACCGGCGCTGCGGATCGCGAACGCGATCGCCCGCTTGAGCTCAAGATGTGCGGGTGTTTCGCCGAGCGACGGGCACCCAGGTTGAAGCGAGTCGTGGGCGAAGAACCGCAAGCCGGCAGACGACACCTTGGCGTGCATTGGTGCGCGACAGTCCCGACAGGAAAGGTCCGCTCGAGGGTGCACCTTGTGGATGCCTGCCCAGGTCTCGTCGCTGCAGCAGGTCGAATCAAATAGCGCCTCGTGGGCGCCGATCGCCGTCAGTGGCATCTCACCCCTCCTGGATGACCGTGTGCGGTAGCAGGTCGTAATCGGCGGGTTTGCCGTAGAGGTAGCCCGATTCGCGGAGGATGGAGAGCCGCCACTCGGCACTAAGGCTGATTCGGTCCATAAGCTTCCGGACCTCGTCCATGCCAGGTGCTCCTGTCGAGAGGTAGCTTGTGAGCCCACGGACTGGAAGTGTCTCCAGGTTCCAAAGCCGGTGCTCCGCGCTCCATCTGACGTGTTGGCATGCACTTCGTGTGGCGTCGAGGAGCGCATTGAGCGCGATCTGGCTCTCCTTGGTCACGTCGATTGAGGGCAGGTCCTCCGCCTCGTCGTACGGACCGTACATGAGCAGGTGAAACTCTTGGTCGAAGAGCGATCCTTGGCTGCCATCGATGCCTTCGGCGGCTGCGGCGGACATGAGTACGGTCAAAGCCGTTTGAAGCTGCCAGTTCGCCGGCTCGATGATCGAGACCAGGCGGTTGACGGTGGGGAACTCGCCAAAGCCGTCGCGCGCGCGATGGATCTCGTGATCGCCACTGATTCTCCAACCCGCGTCGATAGCTCCTTGCCGGGCGCTCCTGGCATCTGCGAAGAGGTCGACAGCAAGGGTTCGTCGGTGGATGCCGGCACATCGTCCGCTGACAACAGCGCCATTTGCCAGCTCAAAACGAAGCACGACGGAGGCGTCGATGGCCTTTGCCAGCGAGTCGATGGTGTCCCAGCTCGGTCGCGCACCCGCCATTTCGATCTGGCTCTGGGCCCCCCTCGTAACGTGTCTGGCGTTTGCAGCCTGGGCCTGGGTCATTCCGGCCGCCTCGCGTGCTGCTGCGAGAAGTGATGCGATTTCTTCCATAGCGAGAACCTACGACGAGTAGAGCCACAGCGTGCACCCGGCTCGTCAGAACGAGCAGGGCACGACTGAGCTGCCTGGCATGGTCCGCGGCGGTGCGGTGGTGGCTGCGCCGAGGATCATCACCTCGCTGTGAAGCACGCGGTGGCAAGCCCCAGATGCCATGCTGTCCAGGTGCCGACCGAGAGTGAATATCCCGAGGGATTGTACGAATCGGTCGTGAGTCATCGGCTGCTGCGCGAGCTCGAGCGCCGCACCGAGCTTCAGCAGCGAATCGCGCACGTGGACGAGGCAGACCAGCCGCATGTGCTGGGGAATCACGTTTCCGATGCGATGCTGCGCGCCTTTGCGGGGCGCCGGCCCGAGGAACGCCTCGCGCTTGCGAACGAGTTGCTCGGGCTTCTCGAAGCACCGGAGGAGGCGCCCGTCGATGGCGTACGGCAGTTACTCAGCCTCACCTCGCCGCCGGCGCCCGGCAAACACCTCATCGACGTCACCCGCCGGCCATCAACGCCGCTCGCAGAAGCGGCCCTCCTGACCAACGCGCCAGGCGAGCCGACCGTCGGGTCCGAGCTCCGGCACGAGCTCGCAACCTGCGACGAGGTTGATCTGCTCTGTGCCTTCGTGATGTGGCCCGGGCTGCGCGTGCTGGAGTCAGAGCTCCGCGATGCCCGAGATCGGGGTGTTCCTTTCCGCGTCGTCACCACGACCTACCTGGGCGGAACCGAGCGCGCCGCGCTGGACCGACTCGTGCGCGACTACGGCGCAGAGGTCAAGGTCCAGTACGACGCGAGGCGCACGAGGCTCCACGCGAAGGCCTGGCTCTTCCGACGCCACAGTGGGTTCGACACCGCCTACATCGGCTCGTCCAACCTTTCCCGAGCCGCTCTGCTTGACGGCATCGAGTGGAACGTCCGACTCTCGCGCGTCGGAACGCCGACTCTGCTCGACAAGTTCTTGGCGACCTTCGAGACCTACTGGAACTCAGACTCTTTTGGCTCCTACGACCCCGAGACCGATCGCGACAAGCTAGACGATGCCCTCGCGGATGCGCGTGGGGAGCGTGCGAGCGGTGCGGCTATCAGCCTGTCAGGTCTTGAGCTCCGTCCCTACCCCTACCAGCAAGCCATTCTCGAATCGCTGGAGTCGGAGCGCACGAATCACGACCGGCACCGGAACCTCGTGATCGCAGCCACGGGCACCGGCAAGACGGTGATGGCGGCGCTCGACTACCGCAATCTCGCTCGCGCAACCGGGACACAGCCCAACCTGCTGTTCGTCGCGCACCGGCGAGAGATCCTCCAGCAGTCGCTTCGCACGTACCGCGAAGCTTTGGTGGACGCCAACTTCGGCGAGCTCTACGTCGACGGCAGCCGACCCGAGCGATGGCATCACGTGTTCGCGAGCGTCCAGGCGCTAAGCCAGTACGGCGTCGAGAACATTCCGGCTGACCATTTCGATGTCGTTGTGGTCGACGAGTTTCACCACGCTGAGGCGCCCACGTACCAACGCATCCTCGCCCACCTTCAGCCGCGCGAGCTGCTTGGCCTGACTGCCACCCCAGAGCGCGGCGACGGTACGGACGTCCGCGCACTGTTCGATGGTCGGACCGCCGCGGAACTCCGGATCTGGGACGCGATCAACCAGGGTCTGCTGAGCCCTTTCCACTACTTCGGGATCAGTGACAACACCGACCTCAGCCAGGTCCCCTGGAGCAGAGGCAGGTATGACGAGGGTGCGCTCTCCCGCCTTTACACCGGCAATGACGCCCGAGCTGCGATCGTCGTCAAGGAAGTGCGCGACAAGATCAGCGCGCCACATCGGATGCGTGCTCTGGGGTTCTGCGTCAGCGTGGATCATGCGCATTTCATGGCCGACCGATTCAACGGTGCCGGCATTTCGGCGGTCGCCATCAGTGGCCAGACCCCCAGCGCCGAGCGTGCGCAGGCTTTGGCAGATCTGCGAGCCGGAACCCTCAATATCGTCTTCGCGGCCGACCTGCTCAACGAGGGCGTCGATATCCCCGTCGTCGACACGGTCCTGTTCCTGCGCCCAACAGAAAGCCCGACCCTGTTCCTGCAGCAGTTGGGCCGAGGGCTGAGGCTCGCTCCCGACAAAGACGTCCTGACTGTGCTGGACTTCGTCGGCAACAACCGCGCCGAGTTCAGGCTCGACCTCCGCTACCGCGCCCTGACCGGAGCAACTCGCAAAGGCCTCGAACGTGACGTCGACCGCGGGTTCCCGTTTCTGCCGTCCGGGTGCCAGATCGTCCTCGACGAAGTCACCCAAGCGAATGTCCTCGCCAGCGTGCGCCAACACCTCGCGCTGCGGTGGAACATGCTCGTTCGCGAACTTCGGGCACACCCGACGAACAGCCTGCCGCAGTTCCTGGACGACAGCGGGGCCGAGTTGTGGCAGGTCGTCCGAAGCGATCGGTCCTGGACGAGCCTGCGGCGTCAGGCAGGGACGCTCGGAGACGCTCCGGCGGGGGAGGAGCCCCTCCTGAAGCGGGTACGCGCGCTTGCCCACGTGGACGATCCCCGCCGGGTCGACGCCTATCGTGAACTGCTCTCGGGGACTCGGCCGTTCGACCCAGAAGACCCCTTCGCTCGAATGCTCTACTTCACTCTCTGGCCTAGCGGCGGGGGATACGTCGACTTCAACCAGGGCTGGACTGCGCTCGTTGACCACGGCGTGGCTCGGGAGGAGATGCAACTCGTCATCGAGATGGCCTTCGGGAGCAGCCGCCGGCTCACTCGAACCGAGGACGGGGCGGCGCAGGCACCGCTGGCTCTGCACGGAAGCTATCAGCGCGAGGAGATTCTGGCTGCGCTTGGACATGCGAACTTGACCCGGCCGCCCAGCCAGTTCCGTGAGGGTGTGCTCAAGGTCGACGTGAACGGACGGACAGTCGACGCGTTCTTCGTCACGCTCAACAAGTCCGAGGCCGAGTACTCACCAAGCACGATGTACCGCGACTACCCGATCAGCCCCACGTTGTTTCATTGGGAATCCCAGTCCACCACCTCTGTCGCATCAGAGACCGGACAGCGATACCTCAACGGCGGCAGCACGGTGTTGCTCTTCGTCCGGCGGGAGCGCAAGAACGAGTTCGGCACGGCCCCGTACACCTACCTCGGAGCAGCGACCCACGTCGCGCACACCGGCGACCGTCCCATCGCAATCACCTGGAAGCTAGCCAGCCCGATGCCTCCGAACCTGTACTCAGAAACCGCCCTGGCGATTGGATGAGTACGCATCGCTTCGGCTTGGGGCAAGCCTGGGCGAGGGCGATCGAGAGCACCAATCCGCGGATTTCAAAAGTTGAATCTTGTACATTTGGCGTGCACGAAGATGGTTACGCAACCGTAAGGTACCTAGTGAAAACGATTTCTGAGACGGTCTTTTAATCCGCGGGTTCTGGGTTCGATTCCCAGTGGGCCCACCAGCTCAGGCCCACCAGCGGTTTCAGTGGTGCGACCAGTGGCGATCGCGCGGCGCGAGTACGGGTGGCGATCTGGTCAGCCCGGGTCTCCGTCCGGGAAGAAGATGTCCTCGATGGTGCAGCCGAAGGTGGCTGCGATCCTGAAGGCCAGCGGGAGCGAGGGGTCGAAGCGGCCCTTCTCCAGCGAGATGATCGTCTGCCGGGACACCCCGAGTTCGTCGGCGAGGTGCTGCTGGGACCAGCCCCGATCGGAGCGGAGATCCGGAAGCGCGTTGCGCACTAGCCCTCCCTCCGCTTGATGAGCTGGTAGCGCAGGAAGAAGTCGAGGGCGGCGATCCCGAAGAGTGCGCCGAAGGCGAGCCCGGTGGAGATCGGGAGCTCCACGAAGGTGAAGACCGCGCAGCCCAGGCCGATGATCGCGATCAGGTCGGTGAACGAGGAGCCGGCGGCGCGGTCGAGCCACTGGCCCTCGATCGACGACTCGGGGTCGTCGGGGGCCCCGGTGAGGGTGGTGCGGTCGATCAGGAACGCCCACACCGCGATGCAGGAGACCGGCAGGGTGGCGATCGCGCCGATGGCGAACAGGCCGGGCCCGGCGTGCTCCGGCTGGAGGAGCGTGATCACCCAGCCGAGCAGGAGCGAGATCCCGCTCCCGACCAGCAGGCAGGTCACGAGCAGCATCCGGCTGCTGCCGCCGAACCGCGAGCGCCCCCAGTGGCTGCGGGGCCTGGTGGGAGTTGTCTCTTCGTTCATGGGGTGACTCCTTCACGAGGGGGGTGATGTCAAGTTGACTGTACGGTCAAGCGTGCTTGACGTCAAGTGTGTTTGACGGCCCGGCTGTCGGGAGGTGGCGGAGAGGGCCACAGGGCAGGTGGCGATCCAGCCGCACCAGGGGTGGACCGGCTGCCATGATGGAGCTGGGTTCGGCATGGAGGAGCGATGAGGAACGCACTGGCCGGCGTGATGGCCGGGTGCCTGCTGGCGGGTTGCGGCCAGGTGGGCGCGGGCGCTCCGATGCCCGCCGGGGCGCAACCGACCCCGACCGCGACGCTCAGCCACGGAGCCCACCCCGGCGTGGCGCCCTGGCCCGGGGCCTTCCTGGTCCGCTATGGCGATACCGAACTGTCGCTGGCGCCGTTCACCTACTGCTACAGCCTCGACGGCGGAGGCATCTGCGTGGACGGCTTCGACGACAACCCTCCGTCGATCGGAGCACCGGACGAGGTGCTGGTGTTCGTCCCGGTCCCCGAGTTCGACGAGCTGACGGTCACCCAGTCGGCGACCGCGGCACAGTGCGACGTCGAGGCCGAGACCGAGCCGGTGGACGGCGGCTGGTGGGTGGTGCGGCCGCGGGGACCGGCCGGTGACTACGTGGTGAGCTTCTTCGCGTCCGGTAACGGCGGTGACATGGTCGCCGACGTGGTCTGGCGGACGCCCCCGGGGCCGGACGGGGCAGGCCCCTGCCGCTAGCCCCACGATGCCGGTCTCGCCGGCCAGTTTCCGGAGGTTTTCACGCCCCGCCTAGAGCCTGTTGCGAAAGTCGTAGATCGGTTGGGGGTGGTCTGACGGCGTGTCGGTGATGGATGTGGGAGGGCTCCCGGGATAGACGGGTTGGTGTCGAATCACTCCTTCTTCCCCGGGAGTCCT
>JAEXCA010000133.1 GCA_023393755.1 Actinomycetes bacterium
ACCGGGGCGGGAGTCGCGAAGCCGCCGGCGACCGGCTCAGCCGTCGGTACCGGGATCCAGCAGGTGCTCCAGGGCGGCGAGGCGCTCCACCATGGCCGCCTCGTTGCCGTGGTCGGTGGGCTCGTAGTACCGGGCGCCCCTGAGTTCGTCGGGCAGGTACTGCTGCGACGCCACGCCGTGGGGGTGATCGTGGGCGTACTTGTAGCCGGCGCCGTGGCCCAGTCCCTTCGCTCCGGCGTAGTGCGAGTCCCGCAGGTGCGGCGGGACGGTGCCGATCTTCCCGGCCTGGACGTCGGCCTGCGCCGCGCTGATCGCCTTCACCACCGCGTTCGACTTCGGTGCCATGGCGGCGGCGATGGTGGCGTGGGCGAGGGTGATCCGTCCCTCGGGCATGCCGATCATGGCGACCGCCTCGGCGGCGGCGACCACCGTCTGCAGCACGCTGGGGGCCGCCATCCCGATGTCCTCGCTGGCCAGGATGATCAGCCGGCGGGCGATGAACCGCGGATCCTCCCCCGCCTCGATCATCCGGGCCAGGTAGTGCAGCGCGGCCTGCACGTCGGAGCCGCGGACGCTCTTGATGAAGGCGCTGATCACGTCGTAGTGCTGGTCGCCGTCCCGGTCGTAGCGGACGGCGGCCCGGTCAACCGCGGCGGAGATGATCCCGGTGTCGATCGCGGTGACCTGATGAGCCCTGGCCCCGGCCGCCGCCTCCTCGAGGTAGGTCAGCGCCCGGCGGGCATCTCCCCCGGCCAGCCGCAGCAGGGTGTCGCGGGCATCGGCTTCCAGCGTGTACTCGCCGTTCAGCCCGCGTTCGTCGGTCAGCGCCCGGTCGATCAGGGTGCCGATGTCGTCCTCGGTGAGCGGCTTCAGGGTGAGCAGCAGGGAGCGGGAGAGCAGCGGCGAGATCACCGAGAACGACGGGTTCTCCGTGGTCGCGGCGATCAGCGTGACCAGCCGGTTCTCCACCGCCGGCAGCAGCACGTCCTGCTGAGTCTTGGAGAAGCGGTGCACCTCGTCCACGAACAGGACGGTGCTGCGGCCCCGCGCCAGTTCCCGGCGTGCGGTGTCGAGCTCGGCGCGAACCTCCCGGACGCCCGCGGTCACCGCCGAGATCTCGACGAAGCGGCGATCGGTGCTGTGCGACACCACCGCGGCGATGGTGGTCTTGCCCACCCCCGGCGGACCCCACAGGAAGACCGACATGGTGTCGCCGTCGGCCAGCCGGCGCAGTGGCGACCCCGGCGCCAGCAGGTGCTGCTGGCCGACGATCTCGTCCAGGCTGCGCGGCCGCATGCGGACGGCGAGCGGCAACTGGGCATGATCGGCCGCCCCGAGCGAGCCGTGCCGGCTGGGCTCGGCGGCGCGGGTGACGTTGCCGAAGAGATCCTCCTCCACCCGTCGAACGCTACACGACTTGTGTTCGATGTGTTTCCGATATATCGTTGATGCAACGACAGAGTTCTTTAGGAGGAATCATGGAGTTTCCGATGAATCAGGAATGGGGCGCCGAGCGCCCCGGCCGCGACGACCATCGTCGCGGTCATCACGGCCCGCGCGGCTTCGGCGGCTTCGGCCCCGGTTTCGGGCCGGGCTTCGGTCCCGGCCCCTTCCCCGGTGGCCCCGGAGGTCCCGGACGACGCGGTGGGCGCAACCGGCGCGGTCAGGTGCGGGAATCGATCCTGGCACTGCTGGTGGATCAGCCGCTGAACGGCTACCAGATGATGCAGGCCCTGGACGAGCGCACCCACGGCATGTGGCGGCCCAGCCCGGGCGCGGTCTACCCCGCTCTGGCACAGCTGGAGGACGAGGGGTTGATCGAGTCCTTCGACAACGACGGCCAGAAGGCCTTCCGGCTCACCGAGTCCGGCCGGCCGGCCGCCGAGCGGATCGACGCGCCCTGGGAGGCGGTCAACGCCCGCTTCCCCGGCGGCTCGCCGGAGGCCATGAAGGCGCTCTGGCAGGAGTTCGGTGGACTGGCCGGAGCGGCCAAGGAACTGGCCCGCACCGGGACCGCCGAGCAGTGGGACGCCGCCACGGCGATCATCGCCGACGCTCGGCGCCGGATCTACGGCCTGCTGGCCGCCGAGCCCGGCACCCCGAACGCCGACGACCTGCGTTGAGCCGCCGATCGACACCTGGCCGATCGACAGAGTGTGGCTTTTGGTGCGACATCGCACCATTCACCACACCGTAACGGGAAGCTGTGGCTATTGGGGGATGGCCCCCGGAGTGGTCCGGGGGCCATCGCTGTGTTCCGGGTCAGGCGGTGGGCGTCGCGGCCTTCTCGACCGGCTTGGCATCCACGCCGGCCTCCTTGCGCTGCTGGGCGGTGATGGACGCCGGGGCCTCGGTCAGCGGATCGAAGCCGCCGCCGGACTTCGGGAAGGCGATCACGTCCCGGATGGTGTCGAAGCCGCCGAGCAGCATCACCAGCCGATCCAGACCGAAGGCGATGCCGCCGTGCGGCGGAGCACCGAAGGAGAAGGCGTCCAGCAGGAAGCCGAACTTCTCCTGCGCTTCCTCGGTGCTGAGCCCCATCACCTTGAAGACCCGCTCCTGCACGTCCCGGCGGTGGATACGGATCGAGCCGCCACCCACCTCATTGCCGTTGCAGATGAAGTCGTAGCCGTAGGAGAGCGCCGAGCCCGGATCGGTGTCGAAACTCTCCAGGGATTCCGGCTTGGGCGAGGTGAAGGCGTGATGGACGGCGGTCCAGCGTCCCTCGCCCACCGCCACATCGCCGGCCGCGACCGCATCAGCTGACGACTTGAACATCGGGGCGTCCACCACCCACAGGAACGACCAGGCGCTCTCGTCGATCAGGCCGGTCCGGCGGGCGATCTCCAGCCGGGCGGCGCCGAGCAGTTCCTGGGAGGTCTCCCGGGCGCCGGCGGCGAAGAAGATCGCGTCGCCCGGAGCGGCGTCCATCGCGGCGGCGATCCCCTCCCGCTCGGCGTCGGAGATGTTCTTGGCGACCGGGCCGCCCAGCTCGCCGTCCTCGCCGACCGTGATGTAGGCCAGCCCGCGGGCGCCGCGCTGCTTGGCCCATTCCTGCCAGGCGTCGAACTGCCGGCGCGGCAGCGAGGCGCCGCCGGGCATCACCACGCCGCCGACGTAGGGCGCCTGGAAGACCCGGAACGGGGTATCGGCGAAGAAGGACGTCAGCTCGCGGATCTTCAGGTCGAACCGCAGATCGGGCTTGTCCGAGCCGTAGTTGTCCATCGCGTCGTGCCAGGTCATTCGGGCCAGCGGCAACGGCATCTCGACCCCGATCAGCTTCCAGCAGGCGGCCATCACCTGCTCGGCCAGCGCGATCACGTCGTCCTGGTCGACGAAGCTCATCTCGATGTCCAGCTGGGTGAACTCAGGCTGCCGGTCGGCGCGGAAGTCCTCGTCCCGGTAGCAGCGGGCGATCTGGTAGTACCGCTCCATCCCGGCCACCATGAGCAGCTGCTTGAACAGCTGCGGGCTCTGCGGCAGGGCGTACCACTTGCCGGGGTGCAGCCGGGCCGGCACCAGGAAGTCGCGGGCGCCTTCCGGCGTGGACCGGGTCAGCGTCGGGGTCTCGATGTCGTAGAAGTCGTTGTCGGCCATCACCCGGTGGATCACCTGGGTGACCTTCGAGCGCAGCACCATGGCGTCGTGCTGCCGGGGACGGCGCAGGTCGAGGTAGCGGTACTTCAACCGGGCGTCCTCCCCCACGGTGGTCCGCTCGTCGATCTGGAAGGGCAGCGGGGCGGCCGGGTTCAGCACCTCGAGGGTGCGGATCGCGACCTCGACCTCACCCGTAGGGATGTTCGGGTTGACGTTCTCCGGGGTGCGGGCGTCCACCACGCCGGTCACCTGGATGCAGAACTCATTGCGCAGGTCGTGGATCCCGGCCGAAGCCAGGTACTCGTCCCGGACGACCACCTGGCAGATGCCGGAGGCGTCCCGCAGATCGATGAAGGCGACCCCGCCGTGGTCGCGGCGCTTGGCGACCCAACCGGTCAGGGTGACGGTTTCTCCCACGTGAGCCGCGGTCAAGGTTCCGGCGGCATGCGTGCGCAGCATGTTCTTCCCTTCTCAGCCCCGCATAGACGGTACGGGCGCGTCGTTCGATTCTAGCCCTGCTGCGCCGGGCTCAATGCCAGCGGGAAGGCGTCACTTGAGCAGGATCGGCATGGCGATCGACCACAGCGCGATCAGGATGCCGAAGTACTGGAAGGGGATGAAGAAGAAGGTGTGCCGGTTGCGGCCCTCGGCCAGCGAGGTGCGGACCAGGTGCAGATAGGTCTCCGCCTGACCGGTGGCCTGGTCGAGGCTGGTGGGCGGCGGGTGGTTGGGCAACCGGAAGACGCCCTTGCGCACCGAATCCAGCACCTGCTCCTGGAACGCCGGGAACTCGTCCAGTTCCCGCTGCGGCTTGGTGATGTTCAGGTACTGCCCGTGGAACCAGCAGGCCGCGGCGCAGGCCAGCCCGACCGGGAGCATCACCCACTTGCCGGAAGCGTCGCCGAAGATCCCGTACGGCAGGCCGACCCCGAGGATCCCGGTGGCCAGGAAGTAGACCAGCGCCATGATGCCCCAGCCACGCCAGAAGAAGATCATGGGCGGAAGCCTAAACACTCAGCGGCGCAATCCCCCTACCGGGCCCATGGGGAGAGTTCCCCAACCCGGTCGCGGACCGGGGGACGGTTCTCTGGTCCACAATGAGCCGGGGAACCGTCCCCTGGTCCACCTCAGACCGTAGCGCGAACGGACGGACGAAGGTCCTCGGCGGGCGGCAACCAGGAGTCCGGATCGGCGGGCACCTGCTCACCGGAGCGGATGTCCTTCACCTCATCGGACGAGAACCAGACGAACGGAATCCCCCGCCGGTCGGCGTAGCGGATCTGCTTGCCGAACCGGTCGGCCTTGGGCGCCACCTCGCAGGGGATGCCGCGGGCGCGCAGCCGGGTGGCGATCGCGTCCGCCTCGGCCCGGGTCTCCTCGGCGTCCACGGCCACCAGGACGCAGCTGGGCACCGTGCGCGAGGCGGTCAGCGTCCCCTTGGCCAGCAACGGCACCAGGATCCGGGTGACGCCGATCGACAGGCCGACCCCCGGGTAGGTGGTGCGGCCGTCGCTGGCCAGCGAGTCGTAGCGTCCACCGGAGCAGATCGAACCGAGGTGCTCGTAGCCGCTCAGCTCGGTCTCGTAGACCGTGCCGGTGTAGTAGTCCAGCCCGCGGGCGATCTTGAGGTCGGCGACGATCCGGCCGGGGACGGCTGCCTGCCCGGCCTGCACCACCTCGGCCAGCTGCGCCAGCCCCTCGTCCAGCAGTTCGTGCAGGACGCCCAGGGAGCGCACCCGCTCGACGAAGGAGTCGTCGGCGGACGAGATGGTGGCCAGCCCCAGGCAGGCCTGCGCCACCGCGGAACTCAACCCGAGCTCGCCGGTCAGCAGCTCGGCGACCGCGGCGGGACCGATCTTGTCCAGCTTGTCCACCCGCTGCAGCACCGCCAGGTGGTCGTCGATCCCCAGGCCGCGGTAGAAGCCCTCGGCCAGCCGGCGGTTGTTCACCCGCATCAGCACCGGCGGCAGGCCGAACTCGGTGTGCAGCCGCTCCAGCGCCTCCAGAATCACCCGCGCCACCTCGACATCGTGGTGCGCGGCGAGGGCGTCCTGCCCGACCACGTCGATGTCGGCCTGCAGGAACTCGCGGTAGCGACCCTCCTGCGGACGCTCCCCCCGCCACACCTTCTGGATCTGGTAGCGGCGGAACGGGAAGGTCAGGTGACCGGAGTTCTCCAGCACGTACCGGGCGAACGGGACGGTCAGGTCGAAGTGCAGGCCGAGCTCGTCGGCGTCCGACCCGCCACCGTGCCGCTCGGCCTGCAGCCGGCGGACGACGTAGATCTCCTTGTCGATCTCACCCTTGCGGGCCAGTTGGGCCATCGGCTCCAGGGCGCGGGTCTCGATCGAGCCGAAGCCGTGCAGCTCGAAGGTCTCGGCCAGGCTGGCAAGCACCCGCTGCTCGACGATCCGGGCGGCGGGCAGGAACTCGGGGAAGCCCGACAGGGGCTTGGGTCGGCTCATCGGATCCTCAGAAAGGCGGGTTGCAGGTACGGGTTGGTGGCCCGCTCCCGGGCCATGGTGGACTGCGGGCCGTGCCCGGGCAGCAGCGCGGTGGCGTCCGGGATCTCCAGCACCGGCCCGGCCAGGCTCTGCCGCATCACCTCGGGGTCGCCGCCGGGCAGGTCGGTGCGGCCGATCGAGCCGGCGAAGACCACGTCCCCGCTGAACACGATCCGGTCGATCTGGTCGTGTCCGGGGTAGTCGACGCCGAGCAGCACGCAGCCGGCGGTGTGGCCCGGGGCATGCCTGACGCCGAACTCCAGCCCGGCCAGTTCGACCCCCTCCTCGGCGAAGAACCGGAGCCGCTCCGGCTCGGCGAAGGGGCCGGGCAGGTACTGCGCCAGCAGCGCCCGGCTGTCCGGGGCCAGTCCGGCCGCCGGATCGGTGAGCAGGTGGCGGTCGGCCGGATGCAGCCACAGCTCCACCCCGTACTCGTCGGCCAGCCCGGCCGCTGAGGCGATGTGGTCGATGTGCCCGTGCGTGGCCAGCACCGCCGCCGGGGTCAGGGAATGCTCGGCGAGCAGGGCGCGGACGCCCTCCGCCGCCTCCACTCCGGCGTCGACGATCACGCACTCCCGGCCGACGTCCGGGGCGATCAGGTAGCAGTTCGCCTGCCAGGGACCGGCGGCGAAGGAGGCGAGAAACACCCCGACACCCTATCGAATGGGTAACGGCGAGCCGCTCAGCGGGCCGCCACGATGCGCCGACCGGTCTCATCGGGCAAGATAGCCCCCATGAACTCCACCGCAAGTCCGGCAGACTTCGGTCGCGTCGATCCCGACGGCACGGTCTACGTCCGTACGGCCGAGGGCGAACGCAGCGTCGGTCAGATCCCCGATTCCGATCCCGCCGAGGCCCTGGCCTTCTACGTCCGGCGCTACGAGGCCCTGGAGGTCGAGGTCGGCCTGCTGGAGAAGCGGATCCAGGCCGGTGCACTCTCCCCCGAGGAGGCCCGCACCAGCGTGAAGGGGGTCCGCGGCTCGGTGGAGTCGGCCAATGCCGTGGGAGACCTGGCCGCGCTGGTGGCGAGGCTGGACGCGCTGGCCCCCGTCCTGGAGGCCCAGTCGGACGCCCGCCGGGCCGAGCGCGCCAAGGCCCAGGAGGAGGCCAGGCTGGCCAAGGAGAAGATGGTCGCCGAGGCTGAGACCCTCGCCGAGGGCAACGACTGGCGCGGCGGGGTCAACCGCTTCCGGGCCCTGCTCGATGAGTGGAAGGCCCTTCCGCGACTGGATCGGGCCACCGACGATGCGCTGTGGCACCGCTTCTCGGCCGCCCGGACCACCTACACCCGGCGCCGCAAGACCCAGTTCGCCGAGCAGGCCGCCAAGCGGGACGAGGCCCGCCGGGTGAAGGAGCGGATCATCGCCGAGGCGCGCGAGCTGGCCACCTCCACGCAGTGGGGGCCGACCACCGGCGCCTTCCGCGACCTGATGGCCCGGTGGAAGGCTGCCGGTCCCGCCCCCCGCGACGTGGACGATGCGCTGTGGGCCGAGTTCCGTGCCATCCAGGACGGCTTCTTCTCCGCCCGGCAGAGTGTGCTGAGCGAGCAGGACGAGGAGTTCCGGGCCAACCAGGCGGCCAAGGAGGAGCTCCTGGCCGAGGCCGAGGCCAGCATCCTGCCGATCACCGACGTGGCTGCGGCGAAGGCCGCCTTCCGCACCTTCCTGGACAGGTTCAACGCGATCGGCAAGGTCCCGCGGGAGCAGATCCGCTCGCTGGATTCCCGGGTGAAGGCGCTGGAGACCGCCGTCCGGGGCGCCGAGGAGGACGAATGGCGGCGCACCGACCCCGAGGCCAAGGCCCGGGCGAAGGAGACCGTCGCCATGCTCAGCGCCGAGATCGACAAGTTGACCGAGAAGATCGCCAAGGCCGAGGTCCGCGGTGATCAGGCCGCCGCTGACAAGGCGCGGGATTCGATCGCCACCTACCAGACCTGGCTGGATCAGGCCAAGGAGACCCTGGCGGACTTCAACCGGTAGGCGGCCCAACCGAGGACGACCCTTCGAGACTCGGCCTTCGGCCGACCTCAGGGATCGTTCCGGCAGACCCCGCCGGCTGAGGTCCGGCCGCGCAGCGGACGGAGTCTCGAAGCCCGCCGACCGAGCTCGGGGATCGTCCCCGGCAGACCCTGCCGGCTGAGGTCCGGCCGCGCAGCGGACGGAGTCTCGAAGCCCGCCAGCCGAGCTCGGGGATCCTGCTACAGCCGGTAGACGTCGTAGACCCCGGACACCTTGCGGATCGCGCTGATCAGGTGGTCCAGGTGCTTGGGGTCGGTGGTCTCGAAGGTGAGCCGGAACCGGAAGGTGCGATCCTTGGCGGTGGTCATGTTGGCCGACAGGATCGAGATGTGGTGGTCGCTGATCGCCTTGGTGACCTCGGAGAGCACCCCGGTGCGGTCCAGGCCCTCGACGTGCAGCGCCACCCGGAAGGACGACTCCGCCGTGGGCGCCCAGGAGACCTCGACCAGCCGATCGGGCTTGGTCAGCAGATCCTGGGCGTTGGTGCAGTCCACCCGGTGCACCGAGACCCCGTTCTCCCGGGTGACGAAACCCAGGATCTGGTCACCGGGCACCGGCATGCAGCACTTGGCGAGCTTCACCCAGACGTTCGGATCCCCCTGCACCACCACCCCGGCCTCGTTGCCGCTGTGCCGGGAGCGACGCCGCGGGCCGACCACCGGGATGTCCTCGACGCCCAGTTCGGCGATCTCCTCGGCTCCCCCGCCGGCGGTGATCAGCCGCTGCACCACGGACTGGGCGCTGATCGTCCCCTCGCCGATCGCCGCGTAGAGCGCGCTGGCGTCCGGCAGCCGGAAGTGCTCGGTCAGGCCGGTCATCTGCTCGATGGTGAGCATGCGCTGCAGCGGCAGCCCGGCCCGGCGCATCTGCTTGGTCAGCAGGTCCTTGCCGTTCTCGATCGACTCCTCCCGGCGCTCCCGCTGGAAGTACTGCCGGATCTTGCCCCGCGCCCGGGGGCTGGCGACGAAGCCCAGCCAGTCCCGGCTCGGGCCCGCGTTGGCCGCCTTGGAGGTGAGCACCTCCACCACGTCCCCGCTGGCCAGTTCGGACTCCAGCGGCACCAGGCGTCCGTTCACCCGGGCGCCGATGCAGCGGTGCCCCACCTCGGTGTGCACCGAGTAGGCGAAGTCGACCGGGGTGGCGCCCTTGGGCAGGTTCATCACATCGCCCTTGGGGGTGAAGACGAAGACCTCGTCGGTGGCGATCTCGAACCGCAGGGTGTCAAGGAACTCGGTCGGATCCTCGGTCTCCTTCTGCCACTGGCTGATCTGCTGCACCCAGTTCAGTTCGGCGCCGTCGCCCTTGCCCTCCTTGTACTTCCAGTGCGCAGCGACGCCGTACTCGGCCTGCCGGTGCATCTCGTGGGTACGGATCTGCAGCTCGACGGCCTTACCGCCCGGCCCCAGCACCGTGGTGTGCAGCGACTGGTAGAGGTTGAACTTCGGCATCGCGATGTAGTCCTTGAACCGCCCGGGCAGCGGCGACCACCGGGCATGCATCACGCCCAGCGCCTCGTAGCACTCCCGCTGGCTGTCCACCAGGATCCGCAGGCCCACCAGGTCGTAGATGTCCGTGAAGTCGCGTCCCCGTACCACCATCTTCTGGTAGATCGAGTAGTAGTGCTTCGGCCGGCCGTACACCGTCGCCTTGATCCCGGCCTCGCTGAGGTCGGCCCGCACCTGGTCGGTCACCACCCGCAGGTACTCCTCGCGCAGCGGCGCCCGGGCGGCCACCAGCTTGACGATCTCGTCGTAGATCTTCGGCTCCAGGGTGGCGAAGGAGAGATCCTCCAGCTCCCACTTGATCGCGTTCATGCCCAGCCGGTGGGCCAGCGGGGCGAAGATCTCCAGGGTGTCGTGGGCGATCCGGGCCTGCTTGTCCTGCCGCAGGTGGCCCAGGGTGCGCATGTTGTGCAGCCGGTCGGCCAGCTTGATCACCAGCACCCGGATGTCCTTGCTCATCGCCAGCACCATCTTGCGGATGGTCTCGGCCTTCGCCGACTCGCCGTACTGGATCTTGTCCAGCTTGGTGACGCCGTCGACCATGGCGGCGATCTCCGGGCCGAAGTCGGCGGTCAGCTGCTCGACGGTGTAGGAGGTGTCCTCCACGGTGTCGTGCAGCAGGGCCGCGCAGATGGTGGATTCGTTCATCCCCAGTTCGGCCAGGATGGTCGCCACCGCCAGCGGATGGGTGATGTACTCGTCGCCGCTCTTGCGCTTCTGGCCGGTGTGGTAGTGCTCGGCGGTGCGATAGGCCCGCTCGATCAGCGCGACGTCGGCCTTCGGGTGGTGTGCGCGCAGCACCCGAAGCAGCGGGTCGAGCACCAGCGCCTGCTGCGGCTTGGGTGCGCCCAATCGGGAGAGCAGCTGCCGCATGCGCAGCCTGGGCTGGTCGTTGGCCCCGGGCGTCCGGACGGTTGACTGCGGTTCGCCGGGCAGGCCGTCGGAGGCCCCGTAGGGCCCGTGGACACCCTGAGCGGTCACCGCACCTCCTGGCTCGTCGTGGCGCCCAGCATATGCCCTACCGGCCGCGCTCAGACTCCGTCCGGACGGGGCGGTGCGGGGGCCTTCGCCGAGCGGCGCACCACCACGATCTCGTCGCCGGTGTGCAGGGTGTCGGCCGTCCCTTCGTAGAACCGGCGCATGGTCTTGTTCCGGATCACCGCCAGCACCCGCTCGCCGGGCAGCTCGGCCGAGCTCCGTCCGTCCTCGTCGCGGGTCACCATCCGCTGGATGATCTCCAGGCCGTCCCCGCTGGTCAGCAGATCCTCGATCACCGTCCCCAGGTGCGGGCTGATCGACGACAGGCCCATCAGCCGGCCGACCGAGTCGGCGGAGGTGACCACCGAGTCCGCCCCGGACTGGCGGACCAGCGGCAGGTTCTGCGAATCCCGGACGGCCGCCACCAGGTGGGCGGTCCGGTTCAGCTGCCGGACGGTGAGGGTGGTCAGGATGGTGGTGTCGTCCCGGTTCACGGTCACGATCACCTCGCGGGCCTTGGCCAGCTCGGCGCGGTGCAGCAGTTCCCGGGAGGTGGCGTCGCCCTCGAAGGCGGCCAGGCCGTGCCGGTTGGCCGCGGCCACCGACTGCGGATCGCGGTCGATCACCACGATCCGTTCCAGCGGCACCCCGTTGCGCAGCAGGGTGGCCACCGCGCTGGCGCCCATGGTGCCGTAGCCGATCACGACGGTGTGGTTGCGCAGGGTCTTGCGCCACTGGGAATCCATCAGGGCCCTTCTTCCTTCGTTGGCCAGCACCTCGACGGTGGTGCTGACCAGCAGCACCAGGAAGGCGATCCGGATCGGGGTGATCACGATGGCGTTCAGCAGCCGGGCGTGTTCGGCCACCGGGGTGATGTCGCCGTAGCCGGTGGTGGTCATGGTCACGGTGGCGTAGTAGAGCGCGTCGATCAGGCTGACGCCGTCCCTGGCCACGTTGTCGGCGTAGGAGTCGCGGTCCAGCCAGACCACCAGCGTGATGATCAGCAGCAGCAGCAGTCCGATCACCAGCCGGCGGAGCAGTTCGCCGGCCGGCGTGGACGTCCGGGACGGCAGGTGCACCTGCGCCTGTCCTCGCGGGATGCTGGCGGGCCCCAGCCGGAACCTCCTGGCCATCAGATGGTCAGCACCGCCGAGCAGTCAGTCACCCCGAGTCCGGCGAGATGCTCACGCCCACCGAGGAAACCGAGTTCCATCACCACCGAGACGTGCACCAGGTCGGCGCCCAGCCGCTGGATCAGCTTCGCGGTGGCGCCGATCGTGCCGCCGGTGGCCAGCACGTCATCGATCACCAGCACCCGCGCCCCGGGCAGCACCGCGTCGGCGTGGACGGCCAGCGTCTCGGTGCCGTACTCCAGGGCGAAGGTCTCGGTATAGACCTGTCCGGGCAGCTTCCCGGGCTTGCGGACGGGGACGAAGCCCGCCCCCAGCGCCAGCGCGACCGGGCCGGCGAAGATGAACCCGCGGGCCTCCATGCCGACCACCACGTCGATCCCCGGCGGGGCGTTGGCGGCCAGTTCCTCGACCGCCGCCCGGTAACCGGCAGCCGACGCGATCAGCGGCGTGATGTCCTTGAAGACCACCCCGGGCTTCGGGAAGTCCACGACGTCACGGATCAGGCTCGCGACCAGCTGCTGGTTGGCGTTCACTTGCGGCGTTCGCTCCGCGAATGCCGCACCGGCTGGACGCGCTTCCCGTCCAGCTTGTCGGCGCTCACCAGGCCGAGGTTCTCCGGCTCGACCGCCGGCTCGACGTCGGCGACCAGCAGCGGGACGCTGGAGACCGCCTCGTCGGCGGGCGTCTCGACCGCCGTGTCGCGTCCCCGGGAGCGGGCGGCACGACGCTCCAGCCGCGCCCGGTGCTCCTTCATCTCCGGCTCCGACTCCCGCATGTCGGTGAGCAGCGGCGTGGCGATGAACAGCGAGGAGTAGGCGCCGGCCAGCATGCCGACGAACAGGGCCAGGCCGAGATCCTTCAGCGGGCCGGTCTGCAGGATGAACGCCCCGGTGAACAGCAGGGCGGCCACCGGCAGCACGCCGATCACGGTGGTGTTGATCGACCGGATCAGCACCTGGTTGACCGCCAGGTTCGCCTGCCGGGCGTAGGTATGGTTGGTCTTGGTCAGGTCGACCACGTTCTCCCGGATCTTGTCGAACACCACCACGGTGTCGTAGAGGGAGTAGCCCAGGATGGTCAGCACGCCGATCATCGTGGTGGGCGTGACCGAGAAGCCGACCAGGGCGTACACCCCGACCGTCACCAGCAGGTCGTGGAACAGCGCCAGGATGGCTGCCACCGACATCTTGAAGTCACGGAAGTAGAACCCGATCAGCAGCATCACCAGGCCGACGAAGACCAGCAGCGCGATGATCGCCTGCTGGGTGATCTGCTGGCCCCAGGAGGCGCCGATCAGCGAATAGGCGACGTCGTCGACGGTGATCCCGAGCTGGTCGGCGATCGCCTGCTTCACCTGGGCGACCTCCTCGACCGCCAGGGAGCGGGTCTGCACCCGCACGTTGCCGTCGCCGATGGTGGTGACGGTGAGTTCGTCGTTGTCCGGCAGGTCGAGCTTCTCCACCGCGCCGCGGACGTCGTCCACGGTGGTGGCGGTCACCGCGGTCGGGGCCTGGAAGTCGGCTCCGCCGCTGAACTCGATGCCGAGGTTCAGCCCGCGGATCGCGATGCCGAGGATGCAGACCGCCAGCAGGACGGCGGTGAAGGTGTACCAGGTCCGCCGCCGGCCGACGATGTCGAAGGAGAGCTCACCGGTGTAGAGCCGGTGGGCGAAACCGTTGCCGCGTGCCATCAGGCTGCCCCCCCTGCGGTCGCCGGGCGTCGTTTGCCGCTGTGCAGCGGCGGGTTGGTGGCGCCCAGGTGTTCGGCCTCGAAGCCGGAGAACTTCCGGCCCTCACCGAAGAACTTCGTCCGGCCGAGCAGCGACATCAGCGGCTTGGTGAACCAGAACACGATCGCGATGTCGATGACCGTGGTCAGGCCCAGGGTGAAGGCGAAGCCCTTCACCGCGCCCATCGCCAGCACGAACAGCACCACCGCGCTGAGCAGCGACACCGAGTCGGCCACCAGGATGGTCTTGCGGGAACGGACCCAGCCGGTCTCGATCGCGGTCCGCAGGCCACGCCCCTCCCTGACCTCGTCCCGGATCCGCTCGAAGTAGATGATGAACGAGTCCGCCGTGACGCCGATCGCCAGGATCGCGCCGGCGATGCCCGGCAGGTTGAGCGCGAAGCCCATCCCCTGGCCGAGCAGCACCATCATCACGTAGGTGATGGCCGCGGCGATCACCAGCGAGGCGACCACCACGCTCGCCAGGCCGCGGTAGTAGAGCAGGCTGTAGCCGACCACCAGGATCAGGCCGATCAGGCCTGCGATCAGGCCGGCCTGCAACTGCTCGCCGCCGAGCTTCGCCGAGACGTTGTCCACGCTGGAGACCTCGAAGGAGAGCGGCAGCGCACCGTAGGTCAGGACGTTGGCCAGAGCCGTCGCGGTGGCCTGGGTGAAGGTGCCGGAGATCTCCGCCCGGCCGCCCGCGATCGGGTTCGACACCGACGGGGCCGACTTCACCTTGTCGTCCAGCACGATGGCGAACTGGTCCATCGGCTCGGTCTGGGTGGAGAGGTGGGTGGTCACGGTGAGGAAGTCGGCGGCGCCGGAGTCGTCGAACTCCAGGTTGACCACCCAGGACACCGCCGACGGCGGCACCGCCGCGTAGGCGCGGGTCACCTTGTCGCCGCTGATCAGGGCGGGCCCCAGCAGGTACTTGTAGGTCTGGGTCTCGTCGCAGACGATCAGTGCCTGGTCGGTCACCGACGGGGTCGGGGACGGCTCGCCGCAGGTGTACGCCTCGAACTCGGAGGCGTCACGGTCCGACGGCTGCCAGGCGAGCAGCTCGTCCAGGCTGGGCGCCGGGTCGGCCGGGGCGGTGGGACGGGGGCTGGGCACCGGGGTGGGCAGTTGCGGCAGCGGCCGCTGGTTGGTGGTGGGCGAGGTGCTCGGTGCCGGCTGGGCGCTCTCGCTGGGTTCGGTGCTGGGCTCCGGTTCCGGCAGCTGCGCCGGCGCCGCGGCGACGTTGAACACCTTGCGGAAGTACAGCTGGGCGGTCTGGCCGACCATCTCCACCAGTTCGTCGGCCTGGACGTTGGGCACCGCCACCACGATCTGCCGGTCGCCGCTGGTGGTCACCTCGGTCTCGCCCACGCCCATCGAGTCGACCCGCTGCTGGATGATGCTGCGGGCCAGTTCCAGGCTGTTCGGATCGACCGATCCCTGCCCGGTGACATTGGCCGCGGTCAGGGTGATCGTGGTGCCACCGCGCAGATCGAGGCCGAGCTTGGGGGTGAACACCCCCGATATGCCCATCACTGCGTAGAGTGCGGCCACCACCAGTCCGAACACCACCAGGGTGCGGACCGGATGGCTGTGCTTCCTGCTTGTCGTTGCCATCTCGTCCTCGTCGCCAGCGTCGCCGGCTCAATCAGTTCTGTCGGGGTTCCTCGGTCTGCTCCGACGGCGGAGTCGGATCGAAGACGGTCGGATCCAGGTCGAGTTCCTGGTTGCTGGGTTCGAGGTCGGCCAGCACATCGGCGTCGGTCCCGGCGGCGTCCGCCTCGTCGACGTACTCGAACTCGTCCTCCACCGGCTGGGTGGAGATCGCCCGCTTGTCGATGGTGAACTCCACGCCCGGGGCAACCTCGATGATCGCCTGCTTCTCGCCCAGGTGGCGGATGGTGCCGAAGATGCCGGAGATCGTCATCACCCGGGCGCCCGGCTCAAGGGCCGCCATCTTCGCCTTCTGTTCCTTGGCCCGCTTCTGCTGCGGCCGGATCATCAGGAAGTACAGTGCCGCACCGATTACGACGATGAACAGAATGTTTTCCAGGCCGCCCACTTCAGATCCTCACGTTTGCATAGCGATCAGGACGACTACCGCCGTCACCGGCGATAGCGTACCCGTCAGATTCGCCAAACACCCATTCCGCCACCGGTACGGGGCCAACCCGCTCCAATCGATCATTCCGCACTGCTGAACAGATCCGGGGTGGATCCCGGCGGGGTCAACCCCAGGTGGCTCCAGGCCCGGGCGGTGGCGACCCGGCCGCGCGGCGTCCGGGCCAGGAAACCCTGCCGTACCAGGAACGGCTCGGCCACCTCCTCGACCGTCTCGGTCTCCTCCGCGACCGCCATCGCCAGGGTGGTGATCCCCACCGGCCCGCCGCCGAACCGGCGGCAGAGCGCGTCCAGCACCGCGCGGTCGAGCCGGTCCAGGCCGAGCGGATCGACCTCGTACAGCTCCAGCGCGGCCGCGGCCACCTCCCGGGTGAGCCGACCGTCCGCCCGTACCTGCGCGAAGTCCCGCACCCGGCGGAGCAGCCGGATGGCGATCCGCGGGGTGCCACGGGAACGGGAGGCGATCTCGGCGGCGGCGTCCGCGGCGAGTTCGATGCCGAGCAGGCCGGCCGAGCGGACGATGATCCGCTCCAGCGCGTCGGTGTCGTAGTAGTCGAGCTGCGCGGTGAAGCCGAACCGGTCCCGCAGCGGCCCGGGCAGCAGGCCGGCCCGGGTGGTCGCCCCGACCAGGGTGAACGGCGGGATCTCCAGCGGGATCGCGGTGGCGCCGGGCCCCTTGCCCACCACCACGTCGACCCGGAAGTCCTCCATCGCCAGGTAGAGCATCTCCTCGGCCGGGCGGGACATCCGGTGGATCTCGTCCAGGAAGAAGACCTCGCCCTCGGTCAGGCCGGAGAGGATCGCGGCCAGGTCGCCGGCATGCTGGATCGCCGGGCCGGAGCTGATCCGCAGCGGCGCGGAGAGCTCGGCGGCGATGATCATCGCCAGGGTGGTCTTGCCCAGCCCGGGCGGGCCGGAGAGCAGCACGTGCTCGGGGACAGTCCCCCGGTGACGGGCCGCGTCCAGCACCAGGCCGAGCTGGTCGCTGACCCGCGGCTGCCCGCCGAACTCCGCCAGCTTCCCCGGACGCAACGCGGACTCGGCCGCCTGTTCCCCCAGCTGCGCGCTGGGGTCGAGCGGGTCGTCGGTGTCGGAGAAGCTCACGGGGCTCACTTTGCCAGGCTCTGCAGCGCGGCGCGCATCAGCACCGCCACCGAACTCTCGGTCTCGGCCAGGCCGGCCACCCGGTCACAGGCGCTCTCGGCGTCCCGGCTGGACCAGCCCAGACCCTCCAGCCCGGCCTTGACCTGCTCCCGCCAGCCGCTGGCCAGCGTGCCCTGCTGACCGGCCAGGGCCAGCTGACCGACCTTGTCCTTCAGTTCCAGGATCAGCCGCTGGGCACCCTTGGCGCCGATCCCCGGGACGCGGGTGAGCGCGGCGACATTCCCGGCGGCCACCGCCGCCCGCAGGTCGTCCGGGCCGAGGGTCGAGACCACGGCGAGCGCGATCTTGGGACCGATCCCGCTGGCGGTCTGCACCAGTTCGAAGCTGTCCCGCTCGTCCGGGCCGGCAAAGCCGTACAGGGTGAGCGAATCCTCCCGCACCACCAGCGAGGTGAACAGCGTGGTCTCGCCGCCCAGTCGCTGGGCGCCGGCGGTGGCCGGGGTGCACAGCGCCTTCAGGCCGAAGCCTCCGGCCTCCACCACCACCCAGGTGGCGCCGACCGCCACCACGGTGCCACGCAGCTGGGCGATCATGCCGATGCCCGCTTCGCCTTCGCCAGGGCGGCCTCGATCCGGCTCTGACCGGCGCCGCGCCACAGGTGGCAGATCGCCAGTGCCACCGCGTCGGCGGCATCGGCCGGCTTCGGTGGCGCCTGGAGTTTGAGGATGCGGGTGACCATCGCCCCCACCTGGGCCTTGTCGGCCCGGCCCGACCCGGTGATCGCCGCCTTCACCTCGGTCGGGGTGTGCAACTGGACCCTGATCCCCCGCCGGGCGCCGGCCATCATGGCCAGCCCGGCGGCCTGGGCGGTGCCCATCACCGACAGGACGTTCGAGTCGGCGAACACCCGCTCGACGGCGATCGCGTCGGGGGCGTACTCCGCCACCCAGGCGTTCAGTCCCTCGTCGATCCGCAGCAGCCGGTGGGCGTGATCCAGGTCGGCCGGGGTGGTGATCACCCCCACCGCCACCAGTCGCGGCGGACGACCGGGTTCGCCCTCGATCACCCCCACCCCGCAACGGGTCAGGCCGGGATCCACCCCGAGAACACGCATCGTCACCTCATTCGCCCGAACAACTGTTCGGATAGTACGGCGGTGACGGCAGGGCCAGCCAGCAGGCGCGCCGTTGGACGACCCTTCGGGACTCGCGCTGCGCGCGACCTCGGGGATCGTCCGCCACACCGTTGGCTGAGGTCGGCCCGAAGGGCCGGGTCTCGAAGCCCGGGTCAGGCGTCCAACTGCTCCAGGAGCTCGTCGGGTACGTCCTCGTTGGAGTAGACGTTCTGGACGTCGTCCAGATCCTCGATCGCGTCCAGCAGCTTGAACAGCTTCTCCGCGGCGTCCTTGCCGTCCACCGACTGGGTGTACTGCGGGACGAACTGCACCTCGGCCGACTCGTAGTCGAAGCCGGCGGCCTGCACCGCCTTGCGGACCTCGACCACCGCGCTCGGGTCGCTGGTCACCTTGAAGGTCTCGCCCTCGTCGGAGACATCCTCGGGGTCGGCGTCCAGGGTGGCCTCCAGCACGTCGTCCTCGGTGAGCTCGCGGCCCGCCTGCGACTTGCTGAGTTCGACGACGCCCTTGCGGTCGAAGATCCGGGAAACCGAGCCGACGTCGGCCATGGTGCCGCCGTTGCGGGTGACCGCCACCTTCACGTCCGACGCGGAACGGTTCCGGTTGTCGGTCAGGCACTCGATCAGGATGGCGACGCCGGCCGGGCCGTAGGCCTCGTAGGTGATCTCCAGGTAGTCGACCGCCTCGCCACCCACGCCGCTGCCACGCTTGACCGCACGGTCGATGTTGTCGTTGGGGACGGAGTTCTTCTTGGCCTTCTGGATGGCGTCGTAGAGCGTCGGGTTCCCGCCGGGGTCACCGCCACCGACCCGGGCCGCGACCTCGATGTTCTTGATCAGCTTGGCGAAGAGCTTGCCGCGCTTGGCATCGATGACGGCCTTCTTGTGCTTGGTGGTGGCCCACTTGGAGTGCCCGCTCATTGACGTCCGTTCCTGGATCGGGAAAAAGTGCGGCCCCTACTCTAGCCCGGATCCCGCTTCCAGCTCACCGCGGGCGGCCGCTCAGGGGCGGCGCCAGGAGTAGATGAAGTTCACCGCGACGATCGCCACCCAG
Organism: Actinomycetes bacterium; assembly: GCA_023393755.1. GTDB lineage: Bacteria > Actinomycetota > Actinomycetes > Propionibacteriales > Propionibacteriaceae > Propionicimonas. The sequence goes on from JAEXCA010000133.1 coordinate 18,874, forward strand.
GCGATCACCAGGCCGAACGGACCGGCGGAGTCGGAGGCGATCGCCGAGATCGGGATGCCCATTCCCATCGAGGCGAGGGCCAGGAAGAAGCGGGACTTGTCGGCGGCCGGCGTCGGCACCGGGGCGGGTGCGGACTGGTGCGGCAGCATCGCCTGGCCGGGCGGGCTCTGAACCGGCTGCTGGTGCGTGACCGGCGGCTGCGGCCACAGCTCCTCGTTGGTCGGCTCGCGGTGGTCATAGGAACTCATGACCTGGAGCCTACGACGCGGCGCCGCTGCGGGCGCCCTGAGTCAACCCCGAACCGGCCCGGAGATCAGCCGGGCCGGCCGGCCACCTCGAGCGCTGCTTCCAGGGTGAAGTTGCCGACGTAGAGGGCGGTTCCGACGATGGCGCCCTCCACCCCGAGTGGGACGAGTTCGCGCAGCGCCCGCAGATCGTCCAGCTGGGCGATCCCGCCGGAGGCGATCACCGGGGCGTCGGTGCGCTCGCAGACCCGGCGCAGCAGGTCGACGTTGGGCCCGGTGAGCATGCCGTCGCTGGCCACGTCGGTGACCACGTACCGGGCGCAGCCGGCGGCGTTCAGCCGTTCCAGGGTCTCCCAGACATTGCCGCCCTCCTTCGTCCAGCCCCGGGCGGCCAGTCGGTCGCCGCGGACGTCCAGGCCGATGGCGATCCGGTCGCCGAACTCGCCGATCACCCGGTCGCACCACTCGGGATGTTCCAGCGCGGCGGTGCCGATGTTCACCCGGCGGCAGCCGGTGTCCAGCGCGCGTCGCAGCGAGGCGTCGTCCCGGATCCCGCCGGAGAGCTCCACCCGCACGTCCAGCTGCCCGATGATGGACGCCAGCAGCTCGGCGTTCGAGCCGCGGCCGAAGGCCGCGTCCAGGTCGACCAGGTGGATCCACTGCGCGCCGGCCTCCTGCCAGCGGCGGGCGGCGGCCAGCGGGTCGCCGAACACCTTCTCGCTGCCGGCCACGCCCTGGACGAGCTGAACCGCCTGCCCGCCCTGCACATCGACCGCGGGCAGGAGTTCCAGGTGGGTCGGGGTGCTCATGGCTGGTCCTTCGGGCTCAGGGTGGAGATCCAGTTGCGCAGCAGCCGGGCACCGGCGGCGCTCGACTTCTCCGGGTGGAACTGGGTGGTCCACAGCGGTCCGGCCTCGACCGCGGCGACGAAGCGGTCGCCGCCGTGCTCCGACCAGGCGACATGGGTCGGCGCCTCGCTGCAGCGGCGGACGCCGTAGGAGTGGACGAAGTAGAACCGCTGGTCCGCCACCCCGGCGAACATCCGGCTGTCGGCGGCGGCCTGCACGGTGTTCCAGCCCATGTGCGGCAGGGGCAGCGCGTGCAGCTCCTCGACCACCCCGGGCAGCACGCCCAGCCCCTCGACCGGGATGTCGTGCTCGACGCCCAGGTGGAACATCACCTGGTGGCCGACGCAGATCCCGAACACCGGGCGTTCGGCGGCCAGCCGCCGACGGATGATCGCCGGCCCGCCCCCCCCGCTAAGCCCCGCCAAGCCGGCCGCGCAGGCCCCC
>JAEXCA010000150.1 GCA_023393755.1 Actinomycetes bacterium
ACCTGGGAGAGGTCGATGCCGGCCTCGGCGGCCAGCCGCCGGGCCAGCGGCACCACGCGCGGACGCTCCCCGGCCGGCTCCCGGACCGGTGGGGCGACCTCGGCGGCCGACGCCTCCCCGGCCGGCTCCGGCACGGCGGTCTCCGGGGCGGCGGCGAAGAGGTCGCCCAGCAGGTCGTCGGCCTCGGATTCGATGTACCCGATCGGCTGGCCGACCGGAACCTGGTCCTCCGGCCGGGCCAGGATCTCGACCAGCACGCCGTTGACGGTGGTCTCGACCTCCATGTCCACCTTGTCGGTGGTGACCACCACCACGGCGTCCCCGTCGCGCACCTGCGCGCCGCCGTCGACCAGCCACTCCACGACGGTGCCGAACTCCATCGTCATGGACATCTTCGGCATGTTCAGCGGAATCCGGGGCATCGCCGTCACCAGTCCTGAACGAGCTTGGTGGCGGCCTCGACGATGTCCTCCACCTGCGGCACGCTGGCCCGCTCGAGTTTCGGGTTGTAGGGGATCGGGGTGTCCAGGCCGCACAGCCGGCGCACCGGTGCCTGCAGGGCGCCGAAGGCGTCGGATTCGGTGATCGTGGCCGACACCTCGGCCATGAAGCCGTTGAACTTCACCGACTCCTGCACCAGCAGCACCCGTCCGGTCTTCTCCACCGAGGCCAGGATGAGCGGGACGTCCAGCGGCTTCAGCGTCCTGGGGTCGATCACCTCGACGCTGATGCCGCGGTCGGCCAGGATGCCGGCCGCCTCGACCGCGCGCTGCACCTCGATCGAGGTGGCGACGATGGTCAGGTCGGTGCCCTCGGTGACCACCCGGCCCTCACCCAGCCGGGCCACCGGGAAGTCGTCGGGCACCTCGAAGCTCTGCTTGTACAGCAGCTTGTGCTCCAGCACGATCACCGGGTTCGGGTCGTCCAGGGCGGCCAGCAGCAGCGAGGCGGCGTCGGTGGCATCCGACGGCATCACCACCTTCAGGCCGGGGATGTGGGCGAACCACGCCTCCAGCGACTGGCTGTGCTGGGCGGCCGCCCCGGTTCCGGAACCGCCCGGCGCACGGATCACCAGCGGGACGTTCGCCTGGCCGCCGACCATGAAGTGCAGCTTGGCGGCCTGGTTGACGATCTGGTCCATCGCCTGGGCGGTGAAGTCGGAGAACTGGATCTCGACGATCGGACGCATGCCGGTCAGGGCGGCGCCCACCCCCATGCCGACGATGCCGAGCTCGGAGATCGTGGTGTCCCGCACCCGGTCGGTGCCGAACCGCTCGTAGAGGTCGTTGGTGACGCCGAACGCCCCGCCGTAGATGCCGACGTCCTCACCCATCAGGAAGACCCGGTCATCGCGGGACATGGCCAGCGCCATCGCCTCGCGGACGGCTTCGGCGTAGGTCATCGTGCGGCTCATGCCGGCACCGCCTCGGCCTTGGCGTACACGCCGTCGAGCATCTCCTCGACGGTGGGCTCGGCACCCTTCGTCCCGAACACCACGGCGTCGCGGATCTCCTGCCGGGCCCGGGCCTGGAGGGCGTCCAGCTCCTCCTGGCTGAGCTGGTCGGCCTCCATCAGTTCGTGGGCGTACCGGGCGATCGGGTCGCGATCGCGCCAGGCGGCGATCTCCTCCTTCGACCGGTACAGGTTCTTGTCGGACTTGGAGTGTCCCCGCCAGCGGTAGGTGAGCGCCTCGACCAGGCTGGGCCCGCCCCCGTTGCGGGCGCGCTCGACCGCCCGGCCGACCACCTCCGCGACGGCCTCGAGGTCGTTGCCGTCCACCGTCTCGCCGGGCATGCCGTAGGCCGCGGCCTTGTCGCTGATGTGCTCCACCTTGAAGGCCTTGGCGGCCGGCATCGACATGCCGTACTGGTTGTTCTCGCAGAGGAAGACCACCGGCAGGTCCCACATCGAGGCGAGGGTGAGCGCCTCGTGCCAGGCGCCCTCGCCCACCGCCCCGTCACCGTGGAAGCAGATGGTCACGTTGTTCGTGCCGCGCATCTTCTGGGAGAGCGCGGCTCCCGCGGCGATCGGCACCCCGCCCGCCACGATCCCGTTGGCGCCCAGGTTCCCGGTGGCCACGTCCGCGATGTGCATCGAGCCGCCACGGCCGCGGCAGTAGCCGTTGTCCCGGGCCAGCAGCTCGGCCATCATCCGGCCCAGGTCGGCACCCTGGGCGATGCAGTGTCCGTGACCGCGGTGGGTCGAGGTGATCACGTCGCCGTCGATCAGGCCGCGGAGCGCGCCCACCGGCACGGCCTCCTCCCCGATCGACAGGTGCATGGTGCCGTGCATCATGCCGCGTCCGTAGAGATCCTCCACGGCCTCCTCGAACAGCCGGATCCGCCACATCATGAGCAGTGATTCGGCCGCCGACTCCCTCGACGTCTGGGTCATGGCGGAAAGCTAACCAGCAAACTGCATGTTCGACCAGAATTGCGCAGACATTTGCAAGAAAATGCATATTGTTCTCCGAGAGGCTACGGCACCGTCATCGAGGGGCGGGATGCCGCCTACACTCGGTGGGTGCCCGTCCTCGATTCGATCAGGCAGCCCTCCGACCTGCGGGCGCTCGACGACGATCAACTGACCGAACTCGCCGCGGAGATCCGGGCCTTCCTGATCAGCCGGGTGAGCCGGACCGGTGGCCATCTGGGGCCGAACCTGGGTGTGGTCGAACTCACCCTGGCGCTGCACCGGGTGTTCGACTCCCCTCATGACCCGGTGATCTTCGACACCGGCCACCAGAGCTACGTGCACAAGATCGTGACCGGACGCCGGGACTCGTTCGACCGGCTGCGGCAGCCCGGCGGGCTGTCCGGCTACCCGAGCCGGGCCGAGTCACCGCACGACTGGGTGGAGAACTCCCATGCCTCGACCTCGCTCTCCTGGGCCGAAGGGCTGGCCAAGGGCTTCCGGCTGCGCGGCGAGGACCGCCACGTGGTCGCGGTGATCGGGGACGGGGCGCTGACCGGCGGCATGGTGTGGGAGGCGCTGAACAACATCGCCGTCCAGCCCGATCTCCGGCTGGTCATCGTCGTCAACGACAACGGACGCTCCTACACCCCCACCGTGGGTGGCATCGCCACCCAGTTGCAGGGCCTGGGACGACAGCTGTCGGCGATCCGCACCGACCGGCGCTACGAACGCTTCCTGAACTGGGTGAAGACGAGAGCGGGCAGGCTGCCCAAGGTCGGCCCGATGGTCTACGGGCTGCTGCACGGCATCAAGGCCGGCGTCCGCGACGTCCTGGTGCCGCAGGGGATGTTCACCGACCTCGGGCTGAAGTACCTCGGCCCGATCGACGGCCACGACGCCGGGGCCGTCGAACTGGCCCTGCGGCAGGCGAAGAACTTCGGCGGTCCGGTGCTGGTGCACTGCATCACCCAGAAGGGACGCGGGTACTTCGCCGCGGAGGACCACGAGGAGGACCGGTTCCACTCCGTGGGGGAGTTCGACGAACTCACCGGGGAGCCGCTGGCCGACCTCTCCGTCCGGACCTGGACGCATGCCTTCGGCGACGAGCTCGCCCGGATCGGCGCCACCGACGACCGGGTGGTCGCGCTGACCGCGGCGATGCTGCACCCCACCGGGCTGGACCGGTTCGCCCGCCACTTCCCCGAGCGGGTGTTCGACGTCGGGATCGCCGAGCAGCACGCGGTCACCTCGGCGGCCGGGCTGGCCGCCAGCGGGCTGCACCCGGTGGTGGCGGTCTACGCCACCTTCCTGAACCGGGCCTTCGACCAGGTGCTGATGGACGTCGCCCTGCATCACCAGGGCGTCACCTTCGTGCTCGACCGGGCCGGCGTGACCGGGCCCGACGGGCCCAGCCACAACGGGATGTGGGATCTCTCCCTGCTGGGCCTGGTGCCGAGGTTGCGGCTGGCGGCACCGCGGGACGAGGAACGGCTGTGCCGGGCCCTGCAGCTGGCGGTCACCATCGACGACGCCCCCACCGTGCTGCGGTTCTCCAAGGAGGCGCTGCCCGAACCGGTACCCGCGATCGCCACCCGGGGAGGCGTCGACGTGCTGTTCAGCGGGCCGGACTCGCCCGCTCCGGCCTCGTGGAGCCCGGGCTCCGGGGTGCTCGTGGTGGGCTACGGCCAGTTCTGCGGCCTGGCGGTCGAGGTCGGACGCCGGCTGGCCGACCAGGGCATCGGCAGCACCGTGGTCGACCCGGTGTGGGCGCTGCCGGTCTCCCCCGACCTCCTGCAACTGGCCGCCGAGCACGCCCTGGTGATCACGATCGAGGACGGCGGGGTGGCCGGCGGTCTGGGGGCCAGGCTCTCCCAGGAGGCCCGCGCCGCCGGCATCGACACCCCGCTGCGCGAGTTCGGCATCCCGCAGGACTTCCTCGTCCAGGGCAGCCGCCGCGGCCTGCTGGAGTCGCTCGGCCTGACCGCCACCCGGATCGCCCGCGAGGCGACCGAGGTGTTCACCCAGCAGCTGCGCCGGACCCCGACACAGCTCTCCTAACGCACCGAGCGGTCGCTGGGGTCGCGGGTACGAGTCCGGACGCGTGCGGCGTCCAGGTCTTCTCCTCGGCGGGTGAGCACTCTGGCTCTCGTCGTCGCCTTCGAAGGGTCGCCGGGGCTTCGAGACTCGGCCCTGCGGGCCGACCTCAGCCACCAATAGTCAGCGGTTCCCCAGGAAAGCCGACCATCGCGGCCCCGGAAAACAGACCACCCGCCGACCTGCGGGCGCGGGTCAGCGGGTGGGACGGTTGCAGCCGACGGACGGCTCAGGAGGCGAGCACCTCGTCCAGCAGGACCTCGGCGCGATCCTCCTCCACCTTCTCGGCCAGGGCGAGTTCGGAGACCAGGATCTGACGGGCCTTGGCCAGCATCCGCTTCTCGCCGGCGGAGAGGCCCCGCTCGCGTTCGCGGCGCCACAGGTCACGGACGACCTCGGCCACCTTCATCACATTGCCGGAATGCAGCTTCTCCAGATTGGCCTTGTAGCGGCGGGACCAGTTGGTCGGCTCCTCGGCGTGCGGCGCGCGGAGCACCCCGAACACCCGCTCCAGGCCGTCGGCGTCGACCACGTCGCGCACCCCGACCAGATCCAGATTGCAGGCCGGCACGCGCACCACCAGGTCGTTCTGACCGACGATGCGGAGTACCAGATAGAGTTTGTCCTCGCCTTTGATGGTGCGGGTCTCCATTGCTTCGATGACCGCCGCGCCATGATTGGGGTAGACCACCGTTTCACCGATCGTGAACGTCATTGCTAACCAGACCCCTTTCGCAGGCCACCCATCATAGCACGGACGGGTCCCCGTCCCTAAGTGTGTTTCCGCTAGCCACACCCCGGTTAGGGGGTTGACAAGGGGAGTCGCCGTCTGATCCGGAGGCGGTTCGACAGGCCTGGGCGGGGTTCTCCGGGGCCAACCAGGTTGCCGGTTCGGTCCGCCTGAGCCCGGCGGCGGATCGAGGGCGATCAGCCGTAGGTGCGCTCCGAGGAGAGCAGGCTGCTGATCGACTCGCCGCTGTCGATCCGCTGGATCGCCTCGGCGAACAGCGGGGCGACCGAGCACACCGTGAGCCGGTCGAGGCCGGCCGGTGCGGGGACGGTGTTGGTGGTGACGATCTCGTCGATGTCGTCGCGGGCGTTCAGCCGTTCCACCGCCGGGCCGGTGAACAGCCCGTGCGTGCACGCCACCGAGATCGAGCCCACCTGGTACTTCTTCACCGCGTCCACCAGTTCGATGATCGAGCCGGCGGTGGCGATCTCGTCGTCCAGCACGATCACGTCCTTGCCCGCGACGTCGCCGACGATGGTGTCGATCACCACGTGGTCGTCCCCCAGCCGCTGCTTGGAGCCGGCGGCGACGCCCACCCCGAGCAGGCGGGCGAACCGTCCGGCGTCCTTGGCGTTGCCGAAGTCCGGCGAGACCACGACGGTGTTGGCAAGATCGCGGTTCCGGAAGTGGTCGGCCAGCACCGGCAGGGCGGTGAGCTGGTCGACCGGGGTGGAGAAGAAGCCGTGCACCTGCTGGGAGTGCAGCGCCATGGTGAGCACCCGGCTGGCCCCCGCGGTGTGGATCATGTCGGCGACCAGGCGTCCGCCGATCGAGATCCGCGGGGCGTCCTTCTTGTCCGAGCGGGCGTAGGCGTAGTGCGGGATCACGGCGGTGACCTCGGCCGCCGAGGCGCCGCGGGCCGCGTCCACCATCATCAGCAGTTCCATCAGGTGCTCCTGCACCGGTGGGACGAGCGGCTGCACGATGTAGACGTGCCGGCGGCGGCAGTTCGCCCGCAGTTGCACCTGGAGGCAGTCGTTGGAGAACCGGGAGAGCCGGGACGGCGAGAGTTCCACGCCCAGGATCGCGCACATCTGCTCGGCGAACTCGCGGTGCGCGTGCCCGGAAAAGACGGTGAGGTCGGTCACGGGCCACCACCCTACTGGTGTTCCCAACCCCGGACCGACAGGCGTCCTGCGTTGAACGTCGGCACCTCCAGCCAGCGCCACATAGTGTGGAAAACGGTGCGACTACGCGCCAGATGCCACACCGTGATGGCCGGAGTCAGCCCTCGAACCGGTAGCCCAGGCCGCGGACGGTGAGCAGCAGCTTCGGATCGGCCGGGTTCTCCTCGATCTTGCCGCGCAGCCGCTTGATGTGGACGTCCAGCGTCTTGGTGTCGCCGACGTAGTCGGGGCCCCAGACCCGGTCGATCAGCTGGCCGCGGGTGAGCACCCGTCCGGCGTTGCGGAGCAGCAGTTCGAGCAGTTCGAACTCCTTCAGGGCCAGCTTCACCGGCTCGCCGCGGACGATCAGCTCGTGGCGTTCGACGTCCATCCGGACGCCGCCGGCCTCGACCACGTCCGGGGTCAGGTCGACCTCGGCCCCCCGCCGCAGCACGGCGCGGATCCGGGCGACCAGTTCGCGGTGGCTGAACGGCTTGGTGATGTAGTCGTCGGCACCCAGCTCCAGGCCGACCACGGTGTCCACCTCGGAGTCGCGGGCGGTGACCATGATGATCGGGACGTTGCTGGTGGCCCGCAGTTGCCGGCAGACCTCGGTGCCGGGCATCCCGGGCATCATCAGGTCGAGCAGCACGAGGTCGGCACCGGCGCGCGCGTAACTGGCCAGGCCGGCGGCGCCGTCGGCAGCCTCGGTGACCTCGAAGCCCTCCCGCCGCAGCATGAAGCCGACCGTCTCGCGGTAGTTGGCCTCGTCCTCGATGATCAGTACCCGGGTCATGCCTGCTCCCTTTCCCGTGGAAGTCGCAGAGTGAAGCTGGAGCCCTGGTTCAGTCGGCTCCAGGCGGTGACGTCGCCACCGTGCGCGGCGGCCACGTGTTTGACGATGGAGAGGCCGAGGCCGGTGCCGCCGCTGGCCCGCGAGCGTCCGGCGTCCACCCGGTAGAAGCGCTCGAAGATCCGCTCCAGGTTGGCTTCGCTGATCCCGATGCCGTTGTCGCTCACCCGGATCGCGATGGCGTCGCCGTCCACCTTCGCGGTCACCACCACCCGGCCACCGGCCTCGGAGTAGGAGATCGCGTTCTGGATCAGATTGGTCACGGCGGTCTCCAGCTGCTGGGCGTCGCCGAGCACCCACAGATCCGGCTCCCCGCCGACCGTGACGGCGACCTCGTGCGAGCTGGCCAGCGCCCGGCAACGCTGCACCGAGCCTTCGATCACCGCGTCGATCGACACCCGGTCGGTCAGCAGGAAGGGCTCGGTGGACTGCAGCCGGGAGAGCGCCAGGATGTCGGAGACCAGGTCGTTCAACCGCCCGGATTCGGTGGTCAGCCGCGAGGCGAACTCGCGGACCATCTCCGGATCGTCGGACGCGGCCTCCACCGCCTCGGCGAGCAGCAGGATGGCACCGATCGGGGTCTTCAGTTCGTGGGTGACGTTGGCGAAGAAGTCCCGCCGGGTCTGGCTGAACCGTTCCGAGCCGGAGCGGTCCTCGCCGGCCACCAGGACGCTGCCGTCGGGCAGCGCGGTCACCTCCAGATCAAGGTGGATGGCCGGACGGTGCTGGGTGCGGGGCAGTTCCACGTCGAGGGTGGCGGTCCGCTCCGTGCCCCCCACCTCGGCGGCCGCGCGAGCCACCGCGTCCGACTGCAGCAGGGTGCCCCGCACCAGCCCGTTCGCGCGGGCCATCCGGCTGGACGCGGCCACCGAGCCGTCCGGGTTGAGGATCACCACCATGGCGTGCAGGCTGTCGACCACCGCCTGCAGCCGGGTCTGGGCCAGGCCGGATGCCTCCGCCGCCCGGGCGCGTGGCCGTTGCGTCCACCACATCGCCGCGGCACCGACGGCAAAGCCCACGACGACACCGAGCAGTGCCCAGGCGATTGGCGACATGCGTCGGATTCTAGGGCCCGCTGCGAAGCCCGGCAGCGCGCGGAGACGGTCCGGCAGCGATCTCTGCGACCAAGATTCACCGGTTGTTCACCTTCTGTTGGCCCGGTCGCCCCGGTCCGGCCGATCCATTCCCTAGGGTTGTGCCTAGTGGCCCGCAGGGCATCCCACAGCAGGAGGAACTCCAGGTATGCGTGACAGCTATCACGAAGCACTCGACTCCGTCGTCGACGACCTCGTCGACATGACCGGGCTGGTGCAGACCGCCCTGCGGGAGGCGACCTCGGCCCTGCTGGACGCCGATCTGGCCGCGGCCGAGGAGGTGATCTCCGCCGACGCCAGGATCGATGCCCTGCACGACGAGCTGGAGGTCAGGTGCTTCTCGCTGCTGGCCCGCCAGGCTCCGGTCGCCGGCGAGTTGCGGACGGTGGTGGCGGCCATGCGGATGGTGGCCGATCTGGCCCGGATGGGCGACCTGTCGGCGCACATCGCCAAGATCGCCCGGCTGCGCTACCCCGAGCACGCCGTCCCCGAGGGCCTGGTGCCGAACTTCACCCTGATGGCCCGGGTGGCCGAGGAGATGGTGGCCACCGCCGCCCGGTCGCTGAGCGAGCGCAACGCCCACGACGCCGGCAAGCTGGCCGAGTCGGACGAGGAGATGGACGAGCTGCGCAAGAGCCAGTTCCGCGTCCTGCTCAGCAAGGAGTGGCCGTACTCGGTCGAGGCCGCGGTGGACGTCGCCCTGCTCGGCCGCTACTACGAGCGGATCGCCGATCACGCCGTGCTGATGGCCTCGCGGGTGATCTACGTGGTCACCGGCCTGCTCCCCGAGGGCGAGAACTGGCCCAGCGCCTGACCTCAACAGGGGACTGAACCTCAACAGGGGACTGTCCCCACCTCGGCAGGACCGCCCGCCAAGGTGGGTAGTTGGGGGACTGTCCCCGGAATCCGGCGCCGTCACCTCAGCCGGCCCTGGTGACCACAACGTGAGGTCCGGTCTGGGGGTGAGCAGTGCCGAGTGATTCTGGAGGGCTGTCCCACCCCTACCGCTTGAGTGCAGTCGGCGCGTGGTGGGGACAGTCCCCCGAAGTCACTTCTTGCCCTGGTTCTTCACTGCCTCGATGGCGGCCCTGGCGGCCTCCGGGTCGAGGTAGCGGCCGCCGGGAACGGTCGGCTTCAGGTCGTCGTCCAGCTCGTAGACCAGCGGGATGCCGGTCGGGATGTTCAGCCCGGCGATGTCGGCGTCGCTGATCCCGTCCAGGTGCTTGACCAGCGCGCGGAGCGAGTTGCCGTGCGCGGTCACCAGGGTGACCTTGCCGTCCCGCAGATCGGGGACGATGGAGTCGTACCAGTACGGCAGCATCCGGATCACCACGTCCTTGAGGCACTCGGTGAGCGGACGGGCCTCGGTGGGCAGGAAGGCGTAGCGCGGGTCGTCCACCTGGGTGAAGGTGTTGTCGGCGGCCAGGGGCGGCGGCGGGGTGTCGTAGGAGCGGCGCCACAGCATGAACTGCTCCTCGCCGTACTGGGCCAGCGTCTGGGCCTTGTCCTTGCCCTGCAGGTCGCCGTAGTGGCGCTCGTTGAGCCGCCAGGAGCGGCGCACCGGGATCCAGTGCCGGTCGCAGCCGTCCAGCGCCAGGTTGGCGGTGTGGATCGCCCGGCGCAGCACCGAGGTGTGCACCACGTCGGGGAGCAGGCCCTCGGACTTGAGCAGCTCGCCGCCGCGCTCGGCCTCGCCGACCCCCTTCTCGTTCAGGTCGACATCCACCCAACCGGTGAACAGGTTCTTGGAGTTCCACTCGCTCTCGCCGTGGCGGAGCAGGATCAACGTCGAAGTCATGCCCCGAGCCTAGCGCCGGGACGCAGGGCCGACCATCCGGATCGTCACACCGACCGCCGCCCGGCTGGCAGAATCGGAGGCATGGAGCAACGCCCTCTCGCCGTCGTCACCGGAGCATCCAGCGGAATCGGCGCGGCCACCGCCCGCCGGCTGGCCGCCGAAGGGTTCGAGGTGATCTGCGCCGCCCGGCGCGTGGAACGGATCGAGGCTCTCGCCGCCGAGATCGACGGCCGCGCCCTGGCCTGCGACGTCACCAGGGCACAGGACGTGCAACGGCTCGCCGACGCGGTCGGCGACCGGCTGGCGGTGCTGGTGAACAACGCCGGCGGCGCGCTCCGGCTGGAGCCGGTCGCGTCGGCCGATCTCGACGCCTGGCAGGCCATGTTCGACGTCAACGTGCTGGGCACGGCCCGGGTCACCCAGGCGCTGCTGCCCGCGCTGGTCGCGGCGCGCGGGATCATCGTCTTCGTCACCTCGACCGCGGCCGATGCCGCCTACGAGGGCGGTGCGGGCTACAACGCCGCCAAGTCGGGCGAGCGTTCGCTGGTCGAGGCGCTGCGGCTGGAGCTGTTCGACCAGCCGGTCCGGATCACCGAGATCGCCCCGGGCATGGTGCGCACCGAGGAGTTCTCCCTGGTGCGGTTCGACGGCGACCGGGCCAGGGCGGACGCGGTCTACGCCGGCGTCCCCGAGCCGCTGGTGGCCGACGACATCGCCGACGCCATCACCTGGATGGCCACCCGTCCGTCCCATGTGAACATCGACCGGCTGACCATCCGCCCCCGCGCGCAGGCCGCCCAGCACAAGGTGCACCGCATCTCGTAGTGGGGACAGGGGACGGTTCCTCGTCCCACGCACGACGGCGCCTGCCCCGGCCGACCCACCTGCTGGCTGACCGGGTGGGACAGGGAACCGGCTCCAGGAACCGTCGCCGGGCCGGGCCGTGCCGATGGTGGGCGGAGAACCGTCCCCGGGCGCCAGGCACCGTCCCACAGCTCGCCCGGACATGACTGTGGCCCGCCAAAGGGGGAGCGGGCCACAGCTTCTTACGGGGGGATCAGGTCTTCGGGGAATCAGGCCTCTTCGAGTTCGATCAGCGGCTGGCCGCCCTGCACGGCGGTGCCCTTCTCGACCAGGACGGCGGCCACCTTGCCCGACTTCGGCGCGGTGATCTCGGTCTCCATCTTCATGGCCTCGAGCACCACCAGCACCTGGCCGGCCTCGATCTCGTCGCCGACCTCGACCAGGATCTTGAACACCGAGCCGGCCAGCGGCGCGACCACGGCGTTGGCCGAGGCAGCCTGCACCGAGGCGGTGGTGGGCAGCACGGCGCTACCGCCGCCACCGCCGATCACGATCGCGCCGAGACCCTGGGTCTCCTCCTCCTCGACCTCAACCTCGATGGAGTAGGGGATGTCGTTCACGGTTACTTTGAGTCTCATCTGGGTTCCTTTCGGGCCGCTCAGCGCGAGTACAGCGGGTGGTGGACGTGCTGGGAGCGCCGGGTGCTGGCGGTCCAGTTGCGGCCGGCGGTCAGGTGCCGCTGACGCCGCTTGGCCTTGTGACCCAGGTAGGCGGCCACGGCGGCGGCGATCGCCACCAGGGTCTCCTCCGGGACGTCCTTGTCGAGGATCTCGAGCTTCTTGATCCGCAGCTCAAGTCCGTCGATCTTGTCGTACAACCCCTTGATCAGCTCGCGGAGTTCGTCGTCTTGTGACATCAGGCCCTCCTAGACCGGCATCAGGCCGTGCTTCTTGGCCGGCCGGGTCTTGCGCTTGTTGGCCAGCAGTTCGAGGGCCTGGGCAACCTTACGACGGGTCTCACCGGGATCGATGATGTCGTCCACCAGGCCGCGGGATGCGGCCATGAACGGCGTCGAGAAGGTGTTGCGGTATTCCTCGACCAGTTCCTCGCGACGGGCAGCCGGATCCTCGGCGGCGTCGATCTCCTTGCGGAAGACCACCGCCGCAGCACCCTCGGCACCCATCACCGCGATCTCCGCGGTCGGCCAGGCGAACACCTTGTCGGCCCCGAGGTCGCGGCAGGCCATCGCCAGGTACGAGCCACCGTAGGCCTTGCGCAGCACCACGGTCACCAGCGGCACGGACGCCGAGGAGTAGGCGTACAGCATCTTGGCGCCGTGCCGGATGATGCCGCCGTGCTCCTGGGCGACGCCGGGCAGGTAGCCGGGGACGTCCACCAGGGTGACGATCGGGATGTTGAAGGCGTTGCAGAACCGGATGAACTTCGCACCCTTGTCCGAGGCGTTGATGTCCAGCACGCCGGCCAGCACGTTCGGCTGGTTGGCGACGATCCCGACGCTGCGGCCGTTGATCCGGGCGAAGCCCACCACGATGTTCTTGGCGTAGCCGGCCTGCACCTCGAGGAAGTCGGAGAAGTCGACCAGCCGGGCGATCACGTCGCGGACGTCGTAACCCTGCTTGCCGTCCACCGGGACGATCTCGGCCATCTTCTCGTCGAACTCGACGTTGGGATCGCCGTCGAGGATCGGGGCCTCCTCGGCGTTGTTCTGCGGCAGGAAGCTGAGCAGCTTCTTGGCGATCAGGATCGCCTGCTCGTCGTCCTCGGCCACGAAGTGGTTGACGCCGGAGACGGCCATGTGGGCGTCGGCGCCACCCAGGGTGTCCTGGGAGACGTCCTCACCGGTGACCTGCTTGATCACGTTCGGCCCGGTGATGAACATGTGGGCCTTGCGGGTCTGGATCACGAAGTCGGTCAGCGCCGGGGAGTACACCGCGCCACCGGCGCACGGGCCGGCGATGATCGAGATCTGCGGGACGACGCCCGAGAGCTCGACATTGGCGTAGAACACCTGGCCGTAACCGGAGAGGGAGTCGATGCCCTCCTGGATCCGGGCGCCGCCGGAGTCGTTGATGAAGACGAACGGGGTGCCGTTGGTCAGCGCCGCGTGCATCATCTCGACGACCTTCTTGTTGTGCGTCTCGCCGGCCGACCCACCCATCACGGTGAAGTCCTGGCTGGCGACGTGCACCGGGCGGCCGAGCACGGTGCCCGCGCCGGTCACCACACCGTCGGCCGGCAGGTCGACGGCGTCCATCCCGAAGGTGGTGGTGCGGTTGCGGCGGAACAGGCCGATCTCCTCGAAGGAATCGGTGTCGAGGAAGGCGTCCAGCCGCTCGCGGGCGCTCAGCTTGCCCGCCTCGTGCTGCTTCTCGATCCGCTGCTCGCCACCGCCCAGCCGGGCCTTGGCGATCGCGTCGTTCAGCGCCTTGACCCGCTTGCTCATGGATTCTGGCTTCTTGGCCATGTCGCTCCTCACGCCATCTCTACGGTGACGACGTTCTCACGGCCACCCAACGAAACCTTGTACTTGATGGGGCCGCGGACGGCATTGGCCGCACCGCTGGCGGCCTCGGCCTCAGCCTTGAGCTCGTCCTCGGTCTTGCCGACGTTCTTCGGCCCCTCGTCACGGGTGCTGAAGAACTTCTCGGCGACCTGCGGGAACATCGCGTAGGTGAGCACGTCCTCGTCGGTGCCGTCGAAGCCGTCCAGCTTGGACGCCTGGGAGACCAGGGAATCCCACTCCGGGGGCAGCAGATCGGCCGGACGCTCGGTGATCGGCTCCTTCTTGGCCTGCGCCTGGGCGATCGCGACCACCTCGGGGTTGCGCTCGCCGATGCACTCGCCGTAGTAGCCCAGCATCAGGTCGGCGAACTCGCCGGTCATCACCTTGTACTTGCCCATCAGGACGTTGAACACCGCCTGGGTGCCGACGATCTGGGAGGACGGGGTGACCAGCGGCGGGTGACCGGAATCGGCCTTCACCAGCGGCACCTCCTCCATCACCTCGCGGATCCGGTCGCCGGCGCCCTGCGCCTTGAGCTGGCTCTCCATGTTGGAGAGCATGCCGCCGGGGATCTGGCTGGAGAAGATGTCGGTGTCCACCAGGGTGGCCGACTCGAAGGCCTTGTACTTCGGGCGGATCCTGGCGAAGTGGTCGCGGATCCGGATCAGCCGCTCGTTGTCGAGGTTGGTGGTGTACTCGGTGCCCTCCAGCATCGCCACCAGGGACTCGGTCGGGTTGTGGCCCGGGCCGAGCGACATCGAGCTGATCGAGGTGTCGACCACGTCGGCGCCGGCCTCGATCGCCTTCTGCAGGGTGACCAGGGTGACACCGGTGGTGGAGTGGCAGTGGACGTTGATCTGGACGTCCTCGCCGTAGGTCTCCTTGATGCCGCGGATGATGTCGTAGGCCGGCTGCGGCTGCAGCAGGGCGGCCATGTCCTTCAGCGCCAGCGACTCAGCGCCCATGTCGAGCAGTTGACCGGCGAGCTTCACGTAGCCCTCGACGGTGTGCAGCGGCGAGATGGTGTAGCAGATCGTGCCCTGGGCGTGCTTGCCGGTCTTCTTCACCGCGGCCATCGCCTGGGCCATGTTGCGGGGGTCGTTCAGCGCGTCGAAGACGCGGAAGACGTCCATGCCGTTCTCGGCGGACTTCTCCACGAACCGGTCGACGACCTCGTCCTGGTAGTGGCGGTAACCGAGCAGGTTCTGGCCGCGCAGCAGCATCTGCAGGCGGGAGTTGGGCATCAGTTCACGGAAGGTCCGCAGCCGCACCCAGGGATCCTCGTTGAGGAACCGGATGCAGGAATCGTAGGTGGCGCCGCCCCAGCACTCGACGCTCCAGTAACCGGCCTGATCGATGTCCTCGCAGATGCCGACCATGTCCTCCAGGGCCATGCGGGTAGCGAGGAGGCTCTGATGGCCGTCGCGTAGGACCAGTTCGGTCACGCCAATGGTTCGCTGACTCATGGGGACCATCCTCTCAGAATCTGTACTACAACACGTCGTATAACCCCGATTTTCGTGGCAGTCGAGACGAATGATCCCAGCGAGTGAGACGGAGGCCCCAATTCCGCCTCAGAATGGTCCGACCATTCTCAGGTTGGTTTCGGACGTCAGGCCCCGGATCTGCCGTTCTCGGGCTGGCTAGCGGCTTCGCAGAGCCCCGCCCACGTCCCGAAAGAGCCCCACCCACGTCCCCGAAGCGGACAGAAACCGGGTGATTCCGGCCACTCGTCGACACTATGCACGCGAGTCGCCTCTGCTGCCCGGTTTGTGTCGTGGGGGCGGCGGGGGCGGGGGGCCCCGCCGCCCCGCCCCCCGGCCCCG
>JAEXCA010000170.1 GCA_023393755.1 Actinomycetes bacterium
GGGGGCCGCGGCGCTGCGCCGCGCCGGGATCGACGTCCTGATCCTCTCCACCGAGACCAACCCGGTGGTCTCCGCCCGGGCGGCCAAGCTCGGCGTCGAATGCCTGCAGGGCATCGCCGGCAAGGGCGAGGCGCTGGTCGCCTGGTGTGCCGGGAAGGGCATCGACCCTCGCCGCGTCCTCTATCTCGGCAACGACGTGAACGACCTGCCCGGCTTCGCCGAGGTGGGCTGGCCGGTCGCCGTCGCCTCCGCCCAGCCCCCGGTCCGGGCCGCGGCCCGTGCCATCACGTCCGTGCCCGGCGGGTACGGCGCCGTCCGCGAGATCGCCTCGTGGATCCTCGGAAAGGACCTGTCATGACCGCCTACCTCACTCCCAGGCTGCGCAGGCTCGGCGACCGGTTGGTCGGACCGGGCCAGCCGGTCTACCTGATCGGCGAGATCGGGATCAACCACAACGGCGACCTGGCCAATGCGCTGAAGCTGATCGACATCGCGGTCGAGGCCGGCCTCGACGCGGTCAAGTTCCAGAAGCGGATGCCCGAACTCTGCACCCCGCGCGATCAGTGGGAGATCGAGCGCGACACCCCCTGGGGCCGGATGACCTACCTCGACTACCGCCACCGGGTCGAGTTCGGCGAGCCGGAGTACCGCGCCATCGACGAGCACTGCCGGGCCCGCGGGATCGACTGGTTCGCCTCCCCGTGGGACGTCGAGAGCGTGGAGTTCCTGGCCCGGTTCGACCTCCCTGCGCACAAGGTCGCCTCGGCCTGCCTGACCGACGACCAGTTGCTGCGGGCGCTGCGGGCCACCGGGAGGACGATCATCCTCTCCACCGGCATGTCCACACCCGAGCAGATCCGCCATGCCGTCGAGGTGCTGGGCAGCCGCAACATCGTCCTGCTGCACGCCACCAGCACCTACCCGGCCCCGCCGGAGGAGTTGAACCTGCGGATGATCGACACCCTGATGGCCGACTACCCCAACGTCCCGGTCGGCTACTCCGGACACGAGACCGGTCTGCAGACCACCGTCGCCGCGGTGGCCCGGGGAGCGGTGATGGTCGAGCGCCACATCACCCTGGACCGGGCGATGTGGGGTTCGGACCAGGCCGCCTCGGTGGAGCCCGCCGGCCTGACCAGGCTGGTCCGCGACATCCGGGTGATCGAGCAGGCCCTCGGCGACGGGGTCAAGCAGGTGTACCCGGGAGAACTCGCCGCGATGCGCAAGCTCAGGCGGGTCGCCGGAGTGGTCGCCGGGGCGACCGGCGGAGTGGTCGCGTGACCGCTCTGGCCCTGGTCGAGAGCCCGGTCCAACTGCTGCACGTCATCGAGTGGTGCCACGCCACCGGAACGGGGGAGGACACCCGGATCGCCGTCCTCGCCCCGCGCGACCGGACCAGCCGGGAGCAGCTGCGGGCCATGCTGGGCTACGCCGAGGAGGAGGGGACGGCGTCCCGCTGGTACGACCCCCGACGGAGCCCGGCCGCGCTGCTCGCGACGATCGTCGGGCTGCGGCGCCAGGTGGCCGCGGCCGCCCGGCTGGTCGTGGGGGACCCGGTCTCGGGAGTGGTGCAGCTGCTGCTGCCCGCCCATCGCGGCGGCGGCCTGGTGGTGGTGGACGACGGCACCGCGACCATGGAGTTCGCCAGCCGGCTGGCCGAGCGGACGCCGCTGGCCCGGTGGGACGCCCGCGAGGCCGGCCTGGCGGCCCGGCTGCGCCGTCCGTCCGCGGCCCGGGCAGGCCGCCTGTTCAGCCCGTCGCCCTCCCGTCCGGTGACGGTCTTCACCGTGATGCCGGTCAGCCGGGTGCCCGGGCTGATGCTCCACCCCAACCGGTACGACTGGACCAGGCGGCGGTTCGGCCGGCCCGAGGTGGTGCCGGGGAGCGACATCGTCGGAACCTCGCTGGTGGAGACCGGGATGGTGGCCGAAGCCGCCTACCTGGAGCAGGTGGCGAGGTTGGCCGGAAGCGCCGGACGGTACTACGCCCACCGCCGGGAGGGAGCCGACAAGCTCGCCAGGATCGCCGAGCGGACCGGGCTGCAGGTGGTGCGGCCGCGGGTGCCGCTGGAGATCGAGTTGCGCCGCGGACCGGTGGCCGAGCGGGTGATCAGCTTCCCGTCCTCGGTCGGCTACACCCTGCCGGTCGTCCTGGCGGACGTGGCCACCGAGTCCCGACTGCTGCCGGTGGAACCCGCCTGGCTGCAGCCGGGAGTGGGCGGCCGGGCGCAGGACTTCCTCACCACGATCGTGGCGCGGAAGCCGCTCAGCGCGGCACGAACGTAGGCCAGCCGCCGCTGAAGACCAGGTTGTAGCCCAGGCCGTGGGCCACGATGTAGCCGATCCCGAGCACTACCACGAGGAGCACGAGCGCGAAGATCCCGATGCCGAGCACCCGTCCGACCGGGTGCGGTGGGGGCAGCGGTGCGTCGTCGTCGTGGACCTCGGCGTCGCCGCCGGTGCCCCACGCCATGGCGCGCACGCCGAAGGAGAACAGTGCCGGCAGGCCGGCGCCCAGCACCGCCCCGATCAGGAGAATCCGCCAGGCCGCGTCCAGCGCGGCGAGGATCTGGGTCACTGGGTCACCCCCTGGGAGACGGGCGCCGGGTCGGTGACCTCGGCGGCGGAATCGGGGTTCCACTCGTCGTTGACGTTGTGCTTGCCGATCGGATCCCGGCGGGAGTGCAGCCACATCCACAGCCAGCCGCCGACCATCAGCACGAAGACCGTCACCGCGCCGGCGGTGCCGCCGATCACGTGACCGATCCACCACATCACCGCGCCCACCAGGCCGGCCGCGGGCAGGGTGGTCAGCCACGCCATGCCCATCCGTCCGGCGACCCCCCAGCGCACCTCGGCGCCCTTGCGTCCCAGCCCGGAACCCAGGATCGAGCCGGTGGCGACGTGGGTGGTCGAGAGCGGGAAGCCGAGCTGGCTGGAGGTGAGGATGACCGCGGCCGAGGAACTCTCGGCGGCCATGCCCTGTGGCGAGGAGATCTCGATCAGGCCCTTGCCCATGGTGCGGATGATCCGCCAGCCGCCGATGTAGGTGCCGGAGGCGATCGCCAGGGCACAGGTGATCTTCACCCACAGCGGAACCTGGTGGGTGTCGGTCCAGTACCCGGTGGCGAGCAGGCCCAGGGTGATCACGCCCATCGTCTTCTGGGCATCGTTGGTGCCGTGGGAGAGGGAGAGCAGCGACGCCGTCCCGATCTGTCCCCAGCGGAAGCCGGCCTCCTGGTAGCGGCGGTTCACCCCTTCGGTGACCTTGAACACCAGCTTGGTGCCGATCATCGCCACGATGATCGCGATCGCCGGTGAGATCAGGCCCGGCAGGATCACCTTGCCGACCACGCCGTCGAGCTTGTAGCCCTCGCCGATCCACTTCACGCCGCCGAAGCCGAGGCCGGCGATGGTGGCGCCGATCAGGCCGCCGAACAGCGCGTGCGACGAGCTGGACGGCAGGCCCCACAGCCAGGTGAGGATGTTCCAGATGATCGCCCCGGCCAGCCCGGCCATGAGGATCAGCAGCAGCGCGCCGCCCCCGTTGCCCATCACCTCGGGGATCGGGGTTCCGTCCGGATTCTGGATCCGGATGACGGCGTTGGTGACGGTGATGGCGACCTCGACGGAGAGGAAGGCACCGACCAGATTCAGAATGGCGCAGAGCGTGACGGCGGCTTTGGGGGTGAGCGCCTTGGTCGCGATCGACGTAGCCATGGCGTTCGCGGTGTCGTGAAAACCATTGGTGAAATCGAAGGCAAGGGCGGTCACGACGACGAGCGCCAAGAGTATGAACTCAGGGGACACATCAGCCATCGTAAGGGTGAACACCGGGTTGCGGAAACTGGGATTCTCGCTAGCCGCGCTAGCGCGGAATCCCCAGCGGGAAACGGTTCGGCCGCCCGTATCGGCCTAGCCACGCTAGCGCGTTTTGCGGATTCCGGATCGGTCGCCGGCGCCCTTCGCCCCTCCCTCGCCGAGGGCCTGTGTCGTCGTCGAGGGCTCGTCCCCGGGGGAGGCCCTCGGCGGGTTGGGAGGCCCTCGAACGAAGGGGGTGCGGGTCGTCGAGGTCGCCGGGGCGAGCCGGTCGGGCGGCTGCCGATAGGATTCGGCCCATGGCGTCTTCCATCCTCACCGCGGTTGCCTGGCCCTATGCCAATGGCCCGCGGCACATCGGTCACGTGTCCGGCTTCGGGGTTCCCTCCGACGTGTTCTCCCGCTACATGCGGATGGCCGGGCACGACGTCCTGATGGTCTCGGGGACGGACGAGCACGGCACCGCGATCCAGGTGCAGGCCGACAAGGAAGGGCTCACCCCGCAGCAGACCGCCGACAAGTACCACCGGGTGATCGCCGAGGATCTGCAGGGCCTGGGCTGTTGTTACGACCTGTACACCCGCACCACCACCCGCAACCACCGCGAGGTCGTCCAGGAGCTGTTCCGGACGCTGCACCGCAACGGCTACCTGGTCGCCGAACGGCAGATGGGCGCGATCTCCCCCTCCACCGGACGGACGCTGCCGGACCGCTACATCGAGGGCATCTGCCCGCTCTGCGGGTACGACGGAGCCCGCGGTGACCAGTGCGACAACTGCGGCCGGCAACTCGACCCGGCCGACCTGAAGAACCCGCGCTCCCGGATCAACGGCGAGGTGCCGGAGTTCGTCGAGACCGAGCACTTCTTCCTCGACCTGCCGGCGCTGGCCGGGGCGCTGGGGGAGTGGCTGGAGACCCGCACCGACTGGCGTCCCAATGTGCTGCGGTTCAGCGAGAACCTGCTGAAGGAGCTGCGTCCCCGCGCCATCACCCGCGACCTCGACTGGGGGGTGCCGATCCCGCTGCCGGAGTGGGAGGACGCTCCGATGAAGCGGATCTACGTCTGGTTCGACGCGGTGATCGGCTACCTGTCGGCGTCCATCGAGTGGGCCCGGCGCTCCGGCAACCCGGACGCCTGGCGCACCTGGTGGCAGAACGCCGAGGCCCGCTCGTACTACTTCATGGGCAAGGACAACATCACCTTCCACTCGGTCATCTGGCCGGGCATCCTGCTCGGCGTGAATGGCCAGGGTGACAAGGGCGGATCCCCGTCCGCCTACGGCCCGCTTGATCTGCCGACCGAGATCGTCTCCTCGGAATTCCTCACCATGTCGGGTTCGAAGCTGGCTTCTTCCCGCGGTCACGTGATCTACGTACGGGATTTCCTGGCCGAGTTCGGCCCGGACGCGCTGCGGTATTTCATCGCGGTGGCCGGCCCGGAGAACCAGGATTCCGATTTCACCTGGGAGGAGTTCGTCCGCCGGACCAACTACGAGTTGGCCAACGAGTGGGGCAACCTGGTCAACCGGTCGATCTCGATGGCGCACAAGAATGTCGGCGCCATCCCGGCCGCCGGCGAACTGACCGACGCCGATCAGGAGTTGCTCGCCGCTTCGAAGGCCGCCTTCGGCACGGTGGGTGACCTGTGGGGACGCTGCAAGTTCAAGGCCGCCACCACCGAGGCGATGCGGATCGTCGGGCTGGCGAACAAGTACATCTCCGACCAAGAGCCGTGGAAGCTGAAGGACGATCCGGCCCGCCGCGACACCGTCCTGCACGTCGCGCTGCAGGTGGTGCAGGACTGCAACACCCTGCTGACGCCCCTGCTGCCGCACGCCTCCCAGAAGGTGTTCGAGGCGCTCGGTGGTTCGGGGGTCTGGGCGGCTCAGCCCGACCTGATCGAGGTGAGTGAGGAAGGCGGGTCGGAGTACCCGGTGCTGACCGGTGACTACACCGCGCAACAGGCCAGGTGGGAGTCCCGTCCGCTCGCGGTGGGCACGCCGCTGGCCAAGCCGACGCCGATCTTCGCCAAGCTGGACGACACCCTGGCCCAGACCGGTCCCAGCTGGGCCCCGATCGCCTGAGCGGACCGACCGCTACTCGATCTCCACCTCCGACAGCGAGGGCGGTGCGGGCCGGGAGCCCTCGGGCAGGGAGGGCGAGTCCAGCTAGAACAGCGCGGTGGACGCGATGTCGTCCTGGAGCAGCCGATAGCGGAAGCGGCCGCCATTGTGCTGCGCCGGCCCGATGCCCAGCGCCTGCACGGTCACCCGGAGGTCGCTCTCGAACGCGATGTCGTCCAGGATGTGCCACCGGTACATCCCGAAGCGCTGCTGGCTGGCGTAGAGGCCGTCCGGCTTGAGCACCTGGTTGAACCCCAGGTAGGGCGTGGTGAACTCGGCGTACCCGCTCCCCGGCAGCTCGAAGCCCCAGGCGCCGCCGACGTAGTCCTCCGTGCCGGTGCCACAGATGGTGGGCCACTCCGAATCGCCGTCGAGGTAGAACTTCAGTTCGCCCTCACCCCACCAGCCCGGTGAGTTGGACTGCCAGGCCAGGTACGTCCCGACGTAACGGCCGCGGCCGTGGACGGTCTCCAGGAGGGTGTGGATCCCGTCGACCGCCACCCGGGACCTGCGCCAGTGGCCGTGGAAGTACAGCGCGTCCTCGGGCACCGGGCCCAGGGCGTAGTCGACCTGGTAGTACAGGACGGCCGGCTCCGCGTCGAGGTTCTCCACGGTGATCCGCGCCGCCCTGTGGAAGGGCATCGCCCAGTAGCTGTTGAAGCCGCCGTTCGGGTTCGCTGCGATGGGCTGGGAGGACACCTGGGAGAACACTCCCCAGCCATTGCAGTGGAAGTCGCCCAGCGGTACCTCGACGGCTGGCGTGTCGCCATCAAGATCTAGCCGCCGGGAACCATCCACCGCTCCGGCCTGATCCCAGGCCGGAGCGGTGCGGCGGCTGGTCGGCTCAGTCGGGCCTGGTCCACCTGATGGTGTGCCGGAAGGCGAGCCGGTGGCGCATCGTCGCTCCCGGCATGACAGCCCTCACCAGGTCGTGCAGCCCGTCGAAGCTCAACCGTGGTTCGGCGACCGGGAAGGGGGCGGGCCCGACGCCCTCCCGGAGCGGGTGCGGATGCCTGATCAGGCCGATCACGGGGTTGGTCACGGCGGAGAGCAGGTCCCACGCGTTATCGCGGAGGGTGACCGGTGGTGCCAGCCCGACCGCCAGGAAGCGTCCACCGGGGGCGAGCACCCGGGCGACCTGGGTCAGGGCGTGGCTGGCGTCGAGGTGGTGCAGGACCGCCACCATGGTCACCAGATCGACCGGCCCATCGAGATCGGCGAGCTGTGCGTCGTCGATCGTCACGTTCGTCAATCCCACGCAGCGGGCGGATGCCTGGGTGCGCATGCCCGCATCGAGGTCGGTGCCGTGCACCCGGTCGAAGTGCGGTGCGAGCCTGGTCACCAGGGCGCCCTGCCCACAGCCGATGTCGATCGCGAGGCGCCGACGCTCGGGAAGGTTCCGCAGGATCCACGGGTGGAAGTGATCGTTGTGACTCCACGGGTGGCGGCCGTTGAACCTGGTCAGCGCCGCGGCCGCCCGCAACATGACCGGATGCCTCGAGCCGCGTACGTCCACCCCTGGGAGGTTACTCACGCCTCCCTCAACAAGGTGTGGGGAATGGTGCGTCCTCGCACAAAAAGCCACACCATCGTGAGCTTGGCGCGGCCTGTGGATACCGCTGCTCGACCAGGAGTTGTCCACAGCTGGACGAACTCGCTGGCACAGTCGGGTTCCGGCTGGCCAGAACAGTGGGCATGCATCAACGACAGCAGATAACCGCTGAGCTGCGCGGGCTGATCGGCGCCCAGCACGGCATCATCCGGGCCGATCAGGCGTCAGCCCACGGGCTCGGACGCTCCGCCTCGACGAGGCTGGTCACACAGGGATACTGGAAAAGGATCACCCCCGGCCTCTTCGACGCTTCGCCGCTGGCCGATGACTTCGAGAAGGACGCTTGGGCGGCGCTCCTCGGCGCCGGTGACCGGGCGGCGATCGGCGGTGAGGCAGCCTTGAAGCTGCACGGCCTGAACCGCCGGGTGGACGACGGCATCGAGGTCTGGGTGCCACCCGGCAGTCAGCCCGGCTCATTCCCCGGGGTCAGAGTGCGGCGGGATCGGGCCGGCCGGATCCCGCGCGCACGCGGCCTACTCACCAGGATCTCGATCGAGGATGCCGTCATCGACGTTGGCCAGTTTCTCTCCGAAGAAGCCCTCGTCGGGCTGATCTCGGATGCCACCCGGCTTCGAGCCACCACTCTGGGTCGGATTGCCGAAGCGGTGAGCCAGCGGACCCGGGTGCGTGGACGACGGCGGTTCGGTGTGATGCTGGCCGATCTGGGCGGCATCGAGAGCACGCTGGAGTACGCCTACCGGCGGGATGTCGAGCGCGCTCACGGGCTGCCGGTCGGTCAGCGCAACGTGTCGGTGTCGAGGGGAACCAGGTCGGATGTGTTCTACTCCGCGTTCGGCGTGCTGGGGGAACTGGACGGTCGACTCGGGCATGAGGACGCTGCGTCAGCCTTCCGCGACCTGAACCGCGACAACCTGCATGCGCTGGGCAACAAGACGACGCTGCGGTACGGCAGCCCCGCTGTTCGGGGCCGGCCCTGCGAGGTGGCTGCGCAGGTCGGATACCTGTTGATGGAGAAGGGCTGGCCAGGTCCGGTTCAACCCTGCTCCCGCTGCCGGCTGGTGGCGCCCTACTGATCACCAGTTCATGGTGTGGGTTCTGGTGCGAGGTCGCACCGAAACCCACACCATGACGGTCTCGGGGCCGATGGCGGCTCAGGAGATGGCGGCCAGGGCGCGGCGCATCGAGAGCGGGCGGAACCCCGCCGCCACCGCCTTCCGCTTGAGGCTCGGCTGGGCACGCCAGAGCGCCCAGCCGCGGCGCAGCAGCACCCGTGGTGGCTTGCGCTTGCCGGCCAGATCGCGACGCAGCCGCAGCCCGAACACCAGCCAGCCGGGACGGTCGAGGTAGATCGGGGTCGCCGGGATTCCGGCCGCCCGCAGGTGGGGCAGCAACTCGATGGCGAACACGCCCTCCGCGACCACGCAGGCGCAACCGCCCAGGGTGACGGTGTGGCGCCCGACCGCACGGCTCTCCGAGATCGAGTACTGCGGCACCTCCACCTCGCCGGCCTCCAGCAGCGCGCGCAACGCCACCACCGCCGCGCCCGCGTCCCAGGAGGCCGGATCGTCCCAGTCGATGATCCCGTAGTCGGTCAGCACATGGCCCGGGTGGTCGGCGTCGAAGTAGAAGTCGTCCAGCCGGAAGGCCAGGCAGCCGGAGGCGTGCGCCAGCCGGGACTTTCCGCTGCCGGAGGCCCCGGCCACCAGGAACAGCCGGGGTGCCGAAGGATCGCCGCAGGGACGCGGGCCGTCGGGCCCGGCGTGGGCGACCGGCCGAGGATCGGTCCCCGGCAGGCCGGTCGCCTCAGCGACTTCCGGCGGGGACGCGGGCTCCTGGCTCACCTGGGGGTCAGCTCACAGCCGTTCCAGCAGCCCGGCCAGCAGGGCGCGCAGCCGCGGCTCGGCGGCCCTGCCGGCCGCGATCACCTCGGCGTGGTCCAGCGGCTCGGGCGAGATTCCGGCGCCCAGGTTGGTCACCAGCGAGATGCCCAGCACCTCCAGGCCCGCCTCGCGGGCCGCGATGGTCTCCAGGGTGGTCGACATGCCGACCAGGTCGCCGCCCATAATGCGGGCCATCCGCACCTCGGCCGGGGTCTCGTACTGCGGTCCCCGGAACTGGACGTAGACGCCCTCGGCCAGGGTCGGATCCACCTCCCGCGCCAGGTCGCGGAGCCGGCGCGAGTACGCCTCGGTCAGGTCGATGAAGGTGGCACCCTGCAGCGGGGTGGCGCCGGTGAGGTTGAGGTGGTCCCGGATCAGCACCGGCGTCCCGGGTGCCCAGTCCGGGTTCAGCCCGCCACAGCCGTTGGTCAGCACGATCGTCGTCGCACCCGCCGCCGCGGCCGTCCGGACGCCGTGCACCACCGGGCCGACCCCCCGTCCCTCGTAGAAGTGGGTGCGTCCGGTGAACAGCGCCGCGACCCTGCCGGCGGGCGTGCGCAGCAGCCGCAGGTCGCCACCGTGGCCGGCCACCACCGGGGCCGCGAAGCCGGGCAGTTCGGCCAGCGGGATCGAGCCGAGGGGCTCGCCCAGGCCCACCGCGGCGCTGGACCAGCCGGAGCCGAGCACCAGCGCCAGGTCGATCCGGTCGAGGTCGAAGGCGGCCAGCAGCGCGGAGGCGGCAGCCGATGCGTCCAGATGATCAGTCACGCCGCGACTCTATCGATCCGGCACGGCCGGTCGCCAGGCGATGGGGAGGGGTCAGGCCCGGGCGTCGGACGGCCGGGGCTCGCCCTCGGCGGTCCCGGCCGGCTCCCCGGGTTCGACGCCCTGCTGCTCGGCGTCGGGGTGCTGAACCGGCTCCGCCGCCGGGTCCTCGTCGTCCAGCAGGTCGACGCCCTCGTCCTCCTCCTCCGGAAGGACGCGGAGCAGCGAGCGCATCGGGCGGCGGGGAAGGTGGGCCACCACCAGCACCATCGCGATCAGCACCGCCAGCCAGACCAGGGCCAGGCCGGGATGCACCAGCCCGTGCGGGCCGAGATAGGCGACACCGACCAGCGCCAGGCCCACCGCTGCCACGCCGATCGCGATCCACCACGCCAGCCGTCCCCGGGAGCCGAGCGGACGCATCCGGCGGCTGAGGTACCACAACCCCACCGCGACCGCGGCCTGCAGTGGCAGCGCGGCCAGCTCCAGCAGCGCCACCTGAGCGGGCGTCTGCTCCGGCCAGCCGAGCACGATCATCGAGATCGACGCGGCCACGCCGTAGATCACCAGGACGATCACGAGCCAGGGGCGGGACACCCGTGCAGCCTAACCCGCCCGGTTCCGGGGCCCGGCCAGGTCGCCCGGCGGGTTGCTGGTTCCGGACACCCTCCGGAGGGGACAATGCCTACGTGACGAACGTGGTGATCGTGGGTGGTGGACCTGGCGGCTACGAGGCGGCACTGGTCGCCCGGCAGCTGGACGGCGAGGTCACGCTGATCGAGCGCCGGGGGCTGGGCGGCTCGGCGGTGCTCACCGACGTGGTGCCGAGCAAGACCCTGATCGCCGCCGCGGAGGCGATGGCCGAGATCCGCCGGGCCGAGGACGTCGGGCTGCACCTGCGCTCGGGTGAGGGGGAGCTGGCGGCGGCGGTGAGCGTCGATCTCGGGCGGGTGAACCGACGGATCCGCGACCTGGCCAGGGCGCAGTCGCAGGACATCCGGGAGCGCCTGCTGGCCGAGGGCGTCCGGCTGATCGACGGTACCGGACGGCTGGACGGCACCCGTACCGTGGTCGCCGCCCCCGATGGCGGCGAGGAGTCGTTGCCGGCCGACATCATCCTGGTGGCCACCGGCGCCAGCCCGCGGGAGCTCCCCGAGGCGCGACCCGACGGCGAGCGGATCTTCACCTGGACGCAGCTCTACGACCTCGAACGACTGCCCGAGCACCTGATCGTGGTCGGCTCCGGCGTCACCGGCGCGGAGTTCGCCAGCGCCTACCGGGCGCTGGGCGCCGAGGTGACGCTGGTGTCCTCCCGCCCGCAGGTCCTGCCGGGCCAGGACGCGGACGCCGCCGGAGTGATCCAGGCGGTGTTCGAGGCCAGTGGGATGACGGTGCTGAACCGGTCGCGGGCCGGCTCGGTGACCCGCCGCGGCGACGAGGTGGTGGTCACCCTGGCCGACGGCGCCGAACTGACCGGCTCGCACTGCCTGATGGCGGTCGGCGCGGTACCCAACACCGACGGCATCGGGCTGGCCGAGGCCGGGGTCGAGATCACCCGGAGCGGACACCTCAAGGTCGACCGGGTGTCCCGGACGTCCGCCCGCGGGGTGTACGCCGCCGGCGACTGCACCGGCGTGTTCCCGCTGGCCTCGGTGGCCGCCATGCAGGGCCGGATCGCGATGTGGCATGCGCTGGGCGATTCGGTCTCGCCGCTGGACCTGAAGACGATCGCCTCCAACGTGTTCACCGCCCCCGAGATCGCCACCGTCGGGGTGAGCGAGGAGGCCGCCCGGGAACTGCGGGCCAGAGTGGTCAGGCTGCCGCTGAGCTCGAACGCGCGGGCCAAGATGCAGGCGGTCAGCGACGGGTTCGTGAAGATCATCTGCCTGCCGACCACCGGGATCGTGATCGGCGGGGTGGTTGTGGCGCCGTCCGCCAGCGAGTTGATCCACCCGCTGTCGATCGCCGTCCGCAACAAGCTGACCGTCGACCAGCTGACCGCGTCCTTCACCATCTACCCGTCGCTGAGCGGCTCGCTGGCCGAGGCCGCCCGCCGGCTGCACAGCCACGCCACCGACCAGCTGATCACCTACTGATCAGCGACCCACCGAGGCGGGGTCGGCCAGGAGCGGACGGAAGGCGAGCTGGGCGGCGCCCAGCATCAGCAGGTCGGCGCCCACCTCGGTGGCGGTGATCCGCACCCCGTCGAAGGACGGCGGGAGGGCGGCGGCCGCCACCGCGGCATGCAGCCGGTCCGGGTCGTAGGCGAGCAGGGCGGCGAGGAAGCCGCCGAGGGCGATCACCTGAGGGTTGAGCAGGTTGATCGCCGCCGCCAGCGCGGTGCCGAGATGCTCCAGTTGCCGCTCCACGATCGCCTGGACGGCGGGGGAGCGGTCGGCCAGCAGGGCCTGCTCGAAGGTCTCCGGGTCGACCCGGTCGAGCCCCAGGGCGGCGAGCAGTTCGGCGCGGGTCACCTCGGCCTCGAGGGTTCCGGCGATCCCGGCCGAATCCGGCCTGGCCGAGCTCGACACCCGGACGTGGCCCAGCTCGCCGCCATAGCCGGACGCCCCGGCCAGCAACTCGCCGCCGGCCACCAGGCCACCGCCGATCCCGCTGGCACCGCCGTTGAGGTAGATGAAGTGCTGCTTGCCGCGTCCGGCACCGAAGTCCCGCTCGGCCAGCGCGCCCAGTCCGGCGTCGTTGGCCACCCACACCGGTAGGCCGGTCGCCACCGCCAGTGGTTGGCCGAAGGGCTGCTCGTGCCAGTTCAGGTGCGGGGCGTTCATCACCACCCCGTCGCCGCTGCGCACCTGCCCCGGCACCGCCACCCCGATGCCGGCCATCAGGCGCCCGTTCAGTTCAGGCTCCAGCCGGTCGACCACGCCGGCGACGATCCCGACCGCCTCCTCGGCGGAGGGGATCCGGTCGTACTCCTGCCGGACGATCCGCCGGCAGGTGCCGTCCAGGCCCACCAGTCCGATGGTCAGCGCGTCGATCTCGGGGTTGACCGCGATGGCGGCGACCTCGGGCCGGATCTCGACCACGGGGCTGGGCCGTCCCACCTGGCGAGCGGCGTCCGGCTCCCGCTCGTTGACCAGGTTCAACTCCACCAGGTCGGCCACCAGGCTGGCGATGGTGGAGCGGTTGCGTCCGGTGGCCCGGCTGAGCGCGGCGCGGGAACAGGGTCCGCCGAGGTACAGCAACTGGAGCACGCGGGAAAGGTTCGCCCGCCGGACGCTCTCGGTGGTGCCGCCGGCGCTGGTGGTGACCATCGAACCTCCTGGTGAGCGCTCCGCGGCGGCGGCGGGCGTCCGGTTGTGAACAGGCGCAACTTAACCGCCGTCGCCGGGTCCCGCAAGGCTGGTCGCCGGTGGCCCGACGGCTGGACAGGCTGCGGGGAGGGCTATATGTTGGGGGAAACAACATTCCGCTCACCGTCGATTGGAACTCCCGTGTCCCTCACACCCACTCCTGCTGACAAGTTCACCTTCGGTCTGTGGACGGTCGGCTATTCCGGCAACGACCCGTTCGGTCCGACCACTCGCGCGCCGCTGGACGTCGCCCACGTGGTGGAGAAGCTGGCCGAACTGGGCGCCTACGGCCTCACCTTCCACGACGACGACCTGTTCGCCTTCGGCTCCACCGAGGCCGAGCGTCGCACCCAGATCGACCGGCTGAAGGGCGCCATGGCGGCGACCGGAATCAAGGTGCCGATGATCACCACCAACCTGTTCAGCCACCCGGTGTTCAAGGACGGCGGCTTCACCTCCAACGACCGTGCGGTGCGCCGGTTCGCGATGCGCAAGGTGCTGCGCAACCTCGACCTGGCCGCCGAGCTGGGCGCCACCACCTTCGTGATGTGGGGCGGCCGCGAGGGCGCCGAGTACGACGCCGCCAAGGACATCCGGGCCGCGCTGGAGCGCTACCGCGAAGCGGTCAACGTGCTGGCCGGCTACGTGCTCGACAAGGGCTACGACATCAGGTTCGCCATCGAGCCGAAGCCGAACGAGCCCCGGGGCGACATCCTGCTGCCCACCGTCGGTCACGCGCTGGCCTTCATCGAGACCCTGGAGCACCCCGAGATGTTCGGCCTCAACCCCGAGGTGGGCCACGAGCAGATGGCCGGGCTCAACTTCGCCGCGGCGATCGCCCAGGCGCTGTACTGCGGCAAGCTGTTCCACATCGACCTCAACGGCCAGCGGGGGATCAAGTACGACCAGGATCTGGTCTTCGGTCACGGCGACCTGTACAACGCCTTCGCGCTGGTCGACCTGCTGGAGAACGGCGGCCCGAACGGTGGCCAGGCC
Organism: Actinomycetes bacterium; assembly: GCA_023393755.1. Classification (GTDB taxonomy): domain Bacteria; phylum Actinomycetota; class Actinomycetes; order Propionibacteriales; family Propionibacteriaceae; genus Propionicimonas. The sequence continues at coordinate 14,467 of JAEXCA010000170.1, forward strand.
TACACCGGCCCGCGGCACTTCGACTACAAGCCGTCGCGTACCGAGGACGAGGACGGCGTCTGGGTGTCGGCCGCCGCCAACATGCGGAACTACCTGCTGCTGAAGGAGCGGGCCGCCGCCTTCCGCGCCGACCCCGAGGTGCAGGCCGCGCTGGCCGAGGCCAAGGTGCCCGAGCTGTCGGTGCCGACCGTGGGCGAGGGCGGCTACGCCGAACTGCTGGCCGACCCGTCCGCCTTCGAGGAGTTCGACGCCGAGGCCTACTTCAACGGCAAGGGCTTCGGCTTCGTGAAGCTCCAGCAGCTCACCACCGAGCACCTGCTCGGCGCCCGCTGAGATCACGGAAGGGGTGGGCAATGGCCCGGGTGGTCGGGATCGATTCGTCGACCCAGAGCTGCAAGGTGGTGGTACGGGACGCCGGGACCGGCGCTCTGCTGGCCACCGGCCGGGCCCCCCACCCCGACGGCACCGCCGTCGACCCGGCCCACTGGTGGACGGCGCTGCGGACCGCGCTGGCCGAGGCCGGTGGGCTGGCCGAGGTGGCGGCGGTGTCGATCGGCGGCCAGCAGCCCGGCATGGTCGTGCTGGACGCCGAAGGCCGGGTGATCCGGGACGCCCTGCTGTGGAATGACACCCGCTCGGCCCAGGCCGCCCGCGACCTGATCGCCGAGGTCGGCCTGGAGCAGATCGTCGCCCGGACCGGCTCGGTGCCGGTGGCCTCGTTCACCGCCACCAAACTGCGCTGGCTGCGGGATACCGAGCCGGAGAACGCCGCCCGGGTGGCCGCGGTCGCGCTACCGCACGACTGGCTGACCTGGCGGCTGCGCGGCTACGGGCCGGCGGGTGAATCGGAACTCGGCCCGGTGCTCGCCGAGCTGGTCACCGACCGGTCGGACGCCTCCGGCACCAGCTACTGGTCGCCGGCCGCCGACGACTACGACCGCGACCTGCTCGCCCTGGCACTGGGGCACGAGGTGATCGTGCCACGGGTGCTCGGGCCCTCCGAATCCGTCGCCGGGCCCGGCTTCCTGGTGGGCCCGGGAGCCGGCGACAATGCGGCGTCCGGGCTGGGCCTGGACGCCCGTCCGGGCGATGTGGTGGTCTCGATCGGCACCTCGGGGACGGTCTTCGCCGCCACCGATGCCCCGGTCGCCGATCCGACCGGGATCGTGGCCGGTTTCGCCGATGCCACCGGCGGCTTCCTGCCGCTGGTCTGCACCCTGAACGCCGCCCGGGTGCTCGGCTCGATCGCCGGCGTGCTCGGGGTCGACTTCGACGAGCTGGGACGCCTCGCGCTGGCCGCCGAGCCAGGGGCTGGCGGCGCGGTGCTCGTCCCCTACTTCGAGGGGGAGCGGACGCCCAACCTGCCGGACGCCACCGCCTCGCTGACCGGGCTCACCCTGGCCAACACCACCCGGGAGAACCTGGCCCGGGCCGCGATCGAGGGCATGCTCTGTGGACTGGCCGCGGGACTGGACGCGATCCAGCAGCAGGGCGTCGAAGCCCGGCGGGTGCTGCTCACCGGCGGTGCCGCGGCCAACCCGGCCGTCCAGGCGATCGCCGCCCAAGTCTTCCCGGTGCCCTTGGTGGTACCGAAGCCGGGGGAGTACGTCGCCGACGGCGCCGCCCGCCAGGCAGCCTGGGTCCTGACCGGCGAACGCCCCAGCTGGCCGGTGGAGCTGCTCGCCGCACCCGAGCCGGACCCGCGTCCCATCATCCGCGAGCAGTACCGCGCCGCCGCCGCAAAGTACCTCTGACAAGCTGGGTCACCGGAACCGTCCCAGGGTACCACTATCCCGGGCTCCGTGGACCGGGGGACGGTTCTCTGGTTCGGAGTGGACCGGGGGACGGTTCTCTGGTTCGGAGTGGACCGGGGGACGGTTCTCTGGTTCGGAG
>JAEXCA010000239.1 GCA_023393755.1 Actinomycetes bacterium
CCCCCACGCCGTCCGCATCCTCGCCCGCGCCTGGGCCAACACCATCTGGCGCTGCTGGCAAGACAGCATCGCCTACAACCCCGCCCGCCACAACGCACTCCAACGCCACCTCAACGAACACACCACACAAGCCGCCTGACGGCAACGAGGTTGACACAGGGCAACTCATGACTTCCCGGCCGCCCAGGCCACGCCGAGCTCGAACCGGGATTCCACGCCGAACTCGTCCATGGCATCGGCGATCCGGCGCTGCACCGTCCGCCTGGCGATGTTGAGAGTCTTGGCGACCTGATCGTCGCTCTTGCCCTCGGCGAGCAGTTCGAGCACCGACTGCCAACCCTCGGAACTCTGCGGGTACGGCACCCCGCTCGCCCAGAGCGACTCGAACAGGGTGTGGATGGCATGGACGACCGGTGAGCTGTAGATGATCACCATGCCCACCGGCGAGTCGGCCCCCCAGCTGGTCGGCAGGGCGGTCATCACCTTCTGGTCGACGTAGAACCAGCTCGGCAGCCGCGGGGCGAGCCTGACCGTGATGCCGATCCCGACCAGTTGATCCAGAGCCCTGCGATCGCGTTCGTCGTCGACGGCGGAGTGGTGCACCAGGTAGCGAAGAACGTAGTCGCCGGACGAGAGCGCCTCGGCGAGGTTGTCCAGCATCGGCATCACGTAGTTGTGGATCCACTCCATGTCGGGGAGCACGACGCTGGGCCTGCCCGGGGTCATCCGCGAGGCGATCTCGAACCAGCGGAGCATCGCCGCATCGCCGCCCTGGGTGATCTCGCTCAGGATCTCCTGCCCGGCCGGACCCGACCCGAGCTGCCAGGCCTTGGTGAGTTCCGGCATCTCCGAGATGAGCTCCATGACGTTGCCCAGCCGCTGCTGCTCCTGCTCCAGCGAGGCCATGGCCAGCTCTCCGATCACCCGCTCCGGGGCGATGAACTCCAGCCTCCCGTCCGCTTCGGCGAGGAAGCCCGCACGGATCAACGCGTCGATCGCCTCGTCCGACTGCGCCCGGGTCTCCACCGGAGTCGACTCGTCCCCGGTGAGGAGCGCGGCCGCCGCCTCCCGGGTCTGGGGACGGGCGTGCATCAGCGGTACCAGCGCGTCGGTGTACTGGCGGACCGTCTGCTCGAGCCGGCCGACGCGGATCGGATCCTGGGAGTCGGAGATCGGAGCCATGACGCACTGCCTTTCGGGCGGACGGAGCCGGGGTGGGGTGGCGAACTTGTGACCTGTCGCAAATGCGTCACACTCAACCTAATGGTCTTTGGTTCCATTGTGCCCGACGTCCGGCGAGAGTGCATGCAAACAGCCGAAGTGGCTCCGGGTTGTCCACGAAGCAGGCTGCACCAGGAAACGCCGAACGCCCCGGACGGTCGGACCGGGGCGTTCGATGGTGGGCCTAACTGGACTTGAACCAGTGACCTCCGCCTTATCAGGGCGGCGCTCTAACCGTCTGAGCTATAGGCCCGCAGGTGCCCTTGCACCGAGGCGCAACGTTACCGTGCCGGACGGCCGCTCTCAACTTGGCCCAGCGCCAGCTGTGGGCTTCTGCTGCTGCACTTGTTCGGCTTCCGGCTCAGGAAGCCGAACGAGTACACCAGATGACGGCGGGTGAGCGACCAGGAACCCGGGTGCCCGGGCACGGAGGCGAGCGGATGTCCCTTCGACGGGCTCGGGGGTCGTGAGGACAACTCTCCGAAAGACACGAAGCCAGTCCGTCCCGGAGTCACGCCGACAGTTGCCTGCCCGCAGCCCAACACCATCAGGCTGCTCTGCGAATCCTCACAGTCAGTCCTCGGCGAGGGTGACCTCCAGGCCGCCGAGGATGTTCGCCGACAGGTTGTAGAGGAAGGCGGCGATGGTGCCCAGGGCGGTCATCAGCACCACGTTGATCACGGCGATCAGCGCGGAGATGCCGAGCACCTTGTTCATGCTGACGTAGTCCTCGATGTGCCAGCCGGTGGTGTCGCTCGGGCTGGAGACCAGCGAGGTCACCAGGTCGTTGATCGCGACGAAGATGCCGGAGGATTCGATGATCGTCCAGATCAGGTAGATGGCGACCCAGAACATGATCCCGAAGGCGATGGAGAACAGGAACACCGTCTTCATCACCGACCAGGGATCCAGCCGGGAGAGCCGCAACCGCGCCTTGCGGGTCCGGCGGATGCCCTTGCGGCTCGCCGGCCTGGTGACCGGCTCCGCGACAGCGGTGGCAGGCGCGGCGGGAGGCAGCGGGACGGACGTGGCCACGGCGGTGGTGGTCTCGTACTCCGGGCCGGGTGGCGGGGCCGGTACCGGGGACGGCGCCGACCCGGTTCCGGCCGGCACCGGCGGGATCCGGACGACGGTGTCATCCAGCCCGCGCGTGTCGCCGGAACCCCCGCCTTCCACCCGCCAGATCGGGGCGTCGACGAGTCCCGCAGACGCGCCGGGTCCGCTCGGTTTGTCAGTCACCGTTCTCCTCCCCGGCCGGTGCGGATCCCGCCCGGCCTGGTTCGTTCACCTCAACGGTACCTTGCGAATTCGGCGTCGGGCCAGCTTCCTCGTTCGGCGACTGCGGGGACGACGGCAGCTCACCGCTGGATTCCGGGTTCAATGCGATCACCGCGACGGCGTCGTCGCCGGTCACGCCGACGAACTTCACGCCCATGGTGTCGCGTCCCTTGGCCGGTACCTCGGCGACCGCCGAGCGGATGATCTGACCGCTCACCTTGATCGCGATCACCTCGTCCGACTCCTGCACCACCAGGCCGCCGACCAGGGAACCGCGATCCTCGTTCAGCTTCATTGCCTTGATGCCCAGGCCGCCCCGGCCCTGCTGGCGGTACTCGCTCACCGCGGTGCGCTTGGCGAAGCCGCCGTCAGTGACGGTGAACACGAACCGGTCGTCCTCGGGCATGTCGGCACCGATCACCGACATCGACAGCAGGGCGTCGCCGTGCCGGAACTTCATGCCGGTGACGCCGGAGGTCGCCCGTCCCATCGGACGCAGCTGTTCGTCGTCGGCCGCGAATCGGATCGCCTGGCCCTTGCGGGAGATCAGCAGGACGTCGTCCGCGGCACTGCACAGCGCCGCGCCGATCAGCTCGTCGTCCGGCTCGCGGAAGTTCACCGCGATCACGCCCGCCTGGCGCGGCGAGTCGTAGGAGCGCAGTTCGGTCTTCTTCACCAGGCCGTTCTTCGTGGCCAGCAGCAGGTAGGGCGCGTCGTCATAGGTCCGCAGCGTCATCACCTGGGCGATCCGCTCCTCCGGCAGGAAGCTCAGCAGGCCCGCGACGTGGCCGCCCTTGGCGTCCCGGCCGGCCTCCGGCAGCTGCCACACCTTCGCCCGGTAGACCCGCCCCAGGTTGGTGAAGAACAGGATCCAGTGGTGGTTGGTGGTGGCGAACAGGTGCTCGACCTCGTCGTCCGTCCGCAACGAGGCCCCGCGAACCCCCTTGCCGCCGCGCTTCTGCGTCCGGTAGAGGGCGGACGAGGTGCGCTTGGCGTAACCGCCGTGGGTGATGGTGACGATCATGTCGTCGTCCGGGATCAGATCCTCGTCCGACAGGTCGCCGTCGGCGGCGATGATCCGGGTACGCCGCTCGTCGCCGTACTTCTCGACGATCTCGGCCAGCTCCTCGGAGACGATCCGGCGCTGCCGCTCCTCGTTGGCCAGGATGTCCTTCAGGTCGGCGATCTCGGCCTCGAGCGCGGCCAGGGCGTCGATGATCTTCTGACGCTCCAGCGCGGCCAGCCGGCGCAACTGCATGTCCAGGATCGCGGTGGCCTGGATGTCGTCGATGTCCAGCAGCGCCTTCAGGCCCTCGCGGGCCTCCTCGGTGGTCCGGGAGCCGCGGATCAGCGCGATCACCGCGTCCAGCTGGTCGAGCGCCTTGACCAGGCCGCGCTGGACGTGCGCCTTGGCCTCGGTCTCGCGCAGCCGGTAGGCGGTGCGACGCTGGATGACCTGGATCTGGTGCCGCACCCAGTGGCTGATGAACTGGTCCAGCCGCAGGGTGCGCGGGACATCGTCCACCAGGGCGAGCATGTTGCAGCCGAAGGTGTCCTGCAGCTGGGTGTGCTTGTACAGGTTGTTCATGACGACCCGCGGCTGGGCGTCCCGCTTCAGGACGATCACCAGCCGCTGGCCGGTGCGGGACGAGGAGTCGTCGCGGATGTCGGCGATGCCGGTCAGCTTGCCGGACTTCACCAGCTCGGCGATCTTCACCGCCAGGTTGTCCGGGTTGCACATGTACGGCAGTTCGGTGACGACCAGGTTCGTCCGTCCGGCCTTGTCCTCCTCGATGTCGATCACCGCCCGCATGATCACCGAGCCGCGGCCGGTGCGGTAGGCGTCCTCGATGCCCTTGCGGCCGACGATCAGCGCGCCGGTCGGGAAGTCCGGGCCCTTGATCCGCTCCATGGCGGCCTCGAGCAGCTCTTCCTTGGTGGCCTCGGGATGCTCCAGCGCCCACTGGACGGCCTCGGCCACCTCGCGCAGGTTGTGGGTCGGGATGTTGGTGGCCATGCCGACCGCGATGCCGGTGGAGCCGTTGACCAGCAGGTTCGGGAACCGGGCCGGCAGCACGGTCGGCTCGAGTTCCTTGTTGTCGTAGTTGGGCTTGAAGTCGACGGTGTCCTCGCCGATGTCGCGGACCATCTCCATCGCCAGCGGGGCCATCCGGCACTCGGTGTACCGCATCGCCGCGGCCGGGTCGTTGCCCGGGGAGCCGAAGTTGCCCTGGCCGGCGACCAGCGGCGCCCGCATCACCCAGTGCTGGGCCAGCCGCACCAGGGTGTCGTAGATCGCCGAGTCGCCGTGCGGGTGGTACAGACCCATCACGTCGCCGACGATCCGGGAGCACTTGTTCCAGCCCCGGTCCGGACGGTAGCCACGGTCGTACATCGCGTAGATCACCCGGCGATGGACGGGCTTGAGCCCGTCGCGGACGTCCGGCAGCGCCCGTCCGACGATCACGCTCATCGCGTAGTCGAGGTAGGAGCGCTGGATCTCGACCTGCAGGTCGATCTCCTCGGTCCTGCTCTCGGTCGGGGCCAGACCGGTGTCGACCACCGCGTCGGCGGTATCGCCGTCGATCGGTTCGTCGGGACCGTCAGTCATGTCTTCTCCTCCGGGCTGGTGTCCGGCCCTTCGAGACTCGCGCTGCGCGCGACCTCAGGGACCGGGTTTGGTGCTCGCGCACCGGGTTCAGTTGTGGTTTCGGCCCTTCGTCAGCCTCAGGGACCGGGTTTGGCGCTCGTACACCGGGTTCAGTTGTCGTGCCCCTTCGAGACTCGCGCTGCGCGCGACCTCAGGGACCGAAGGTGGTGCGCTTGCACCGGGTTTCTGTTGTCGTGGGTGGCCCTTCGAGACTCGGACGTCGTCCGACCTCAGGGGCCGAAGGTGGTGCATTCAGTTGTTCGGGATACCGTGGTCGGTGGCTGAGGTCGGCCCGCAGGGCCGAGTCTCGAAGCCACCGCGACGGGCTAGACGTCGAGGAAGCGGACGTCCTTGGCATTGCGCTGGATGAAGCCGCGGCGCTGCTCGACGTCCTCGCCCATCAGGATGGTGAACATCTCGTCGGCGGCCGCGGCGTCGTCCAGGGTGACCTGCAGCAGGGTGCGCTTGCCCGGATCCATGGTGGTGTCCCACAGGTCGCCGGCGTTCATCTCGCCCAGGCCCTTGTAGCGCTGGATCGGGTTGTTGGTCGGCGCCGGCAGCTTCTTGCCCGCGGCGAAGCCGGCGTCGCGCAGCGCGTCCCGCTCGGCGTCGGTGTAGGCCAGCTCGTGTGGCGCGTTCGTCCAGCGCAGCCGGTACAGCGGCGGCTGGGCCAGGTAGACGTAGCCGCCGTGGATCAGCGGCTTCATGAACCGGAACAGCAGGGTGAGCAGCAGGGTGCGGATGTGCGCGCCGTCCACGTCGGCGTCGGCCATCAGGACGATCTTGTGGTAGCGCAGCTTGTCGATGTCGAAGTCGTCCTGCACGCCGGTGCCGAGCACGTTGAAGATCGCCGAGACCTCGCGGTTCTGCAGGATCTTGTCCAGCCGGGCCTTCTCGACGTTCAGGATCTTGCCCCGGATCGGCAGGATCGCCTGGGTGCGCGGGTCACGTCCGCCCTTGGCCGAACCGCCGGCGGAGTCACCCTCGACGATGAAGACCTCGCACTCCTTGGGTTCGGTCGAGGAGCAGTCGGCCAGCTTGCCGTACTCCCCCGCGCCGTTCAGCAGGCCCTTGCGGGAGCGGGCCAGGTCGCGCGCCTTGCGGGCAGCGATCCGGGCCTGGGCGGCGGCCTGGGACTTGCGGACGATGTCCTTGCCCTCGGTCGGGTTCTTCTCCAGCCAATCGCTGAGCAGTTCGTTGACAACCTTCTGGACGAACGAACGCGCCTCGGTGTTGCCGAGCTTGGTCTTGGTCTGGCCCTCGAACTGCGGCTCGCCCAGCTTCACCGAGATGATCGCGGTCAGGCCCTCGCGGATGTCGTCGCCGGAGACCCGGTCCTCCCGCTTCTTGATCATCCCCCAGGCCTCGCCCCACTTGTTCACCGTGTTGGTGAGCGCGGCGCGGAAGCCCTCTTCGTGGGTGCCGCCCTCGTGGGTGTTGATGGTGTTGGCGAAGGTGTGGACGCTCTCGTTGTACGAGGTGTTCCACTGCATCGCCACCTCGAGGCTCATGTCCGCGTCGACCGCGTCGATCGCGATCACCGAGGGGTGGATGACATCCTTCGAACCGGTCAGGTACTTCACGTAGTCGATCAGACCGTCCTCGTACTTGAAGGTCTGCTCACGGACGGTCTCGATCTCGTCGGTCTCGGGGTTGTCGGCGTGCTCGGCCCGGCGGTCGATCAGGGTGATCGACAGGCCCTTGTTGAGGAAGGCCATCTCCCGGAACCGGGTGGCCAGGGTGTCGTAGGAGTACGTCGTGGTCTCGAAGATGGTCGGGCTGGCGTAGAAGGTGACGATCGTCCCGGTGCCCTCGGCCGGCTCGAGCCGAGCCAGCGGCGCGTCCGGATCGCCCAGCTGGAAGGACTGGCTCCAGCGGTGGCCGTCCCGGCGCACCTCGGCGGTCAGCCTGGTGCTGAGCGCGTTCACCACCGAGACGCCGACGCCGTGCAGGCCGCCGGAGACCTTGTAGCCGCCGGTGCCGAACTTGCCGCCGGCGTGCAGCTTGGTCAGCGCCACAGTGAGCGCCGACATCTTCTCCACCGGGTGCTCGGCGACCGGGATGCCGCGTCCGTTGTCGGTGACCCGGACGCCGCCCTCTTCCAGCAGTTCGACGGTGATGGTGTCGCAGTAGCCGGCCAGCGCCTCGTCCACGGCATTGTCGACCACTTCGTAGACCAGGTGGTGCAGACCGCGCTCGCCGGTGGAGCCGATGTACATGCCGGGACGCTTGCGGACCGCCTCCAGGCCTTCCAGGACGGTGATCGCGGACGCGTCGTAGTTGCCTTCGGCGACATGCGCGGCCTCCGCGGCGGTCAGCGCGGACGCGGTGGGCTCTTCGGTCACTGAGGTTTACCCCTTCGGACGTGAGAACGGCCACCAACTGCCAGGCAGTGGCGGCTCGGTCAGGAACGACCAAGTCTACCCGATCCGGCCGGAAATCCAGGGCGGCACGACCGGTGAGATGCCCCTGACTGGCCCGAATTGGCCCTGCGAAGGCGTTGGTGGGGCTTCGTCCATGGTCGTCCACGCGCTCCGGGGTCCCAGGCGGCCAGAACGGATTTGGTGTTGTCCGTTTGTTGTCCGTTTCCGCCAGGCCCCTGACCCACCACGGACGCCGCGGACCCGGGGACGGTTCCCTGGCTCACTTTGGACCGGGGGACGGTTCCCTGGCTCACTTCGGACCGGAGAACCGTCCCCGGGTCCGCACAGGTCAGCCGTAGGTGTCACGGGGGCCACGGCCGGGGACGGAAC
>JAEXCA010000044.1 GCA_023393755.1 Actinomycetes bacterium
CCGCCACAGGACTCAGCGCCGGAGGGGTCGAGTCCGGCGGGTTCTGGGAAGGCAAAACCCGCACCGCACTCCAAAGCCTGCTGCATGCCGCCGCGCTCGACGGCCGCCAGCCAGCCGAGCTGTTCAGGTGGACCCTCGACCCCAGCGCCGCGTCGGAGGCTGTCGCGATCCTCAACTCGCACCCGAACGCGGCGATGGGCTGGGACGACTCGCTGGCCGCGATGATCGACGCCGACCCCAAGACCCGCGACAGCATCTGGCAAGGCGTCTCCCTCGCCCTCGCAGCATTGGCCGACCCGCGCGTGCTCGATGCCGTCACGCCGGGACCGCACGAGCACTTCGACCCCGAGACCTTCCTCACCGAGCAAGGCACTCTCTATCTGCTCGCAACAGGGGCGGGAGCGGGAGCGTCCGCGTCACTGGTCGCGGCGTTCGTCGAAGACCTCATTGAAACTGCCCGCCGACTCGCCGCGCGTTCACCGGGAGCGCGGCTCGATCCGCCGTTGCTGCTTGCCCTCGACGAAATCGGGAACCTCGCTCCTCTGCCGTCGTTGCCGATGCTCATGGCCGAAGGCGGCGGCACCGGGATCACGACCATGCCGGTCTTGCAGTCCCTCGCCCAGGCTCGCGACCGGTGGAGTGAGCATCAGGCCGGCGCGATCTGGGACGCCAGCATCGTCAAGATCATCCTCGGCGGCGCATCGAACAGTCGCGACCTTCAAGACCTCTCGACCCTCATCGGAGAGCGTGACGAGTACACCGACAGCGTGACCCTCGGCGACCACGGCACCCGCTCCAACCAACGCTCCATCCGCCGCGTCCCGATCCTGCCGCCAGACCGCATCCGCACCCTGCCGTTCGGAACCGGCATCACGATGCTGCGCTCGGCGCCTCCCATCGTCACCGACCTCCGCGCCTGGCCGACCCGCCCCGACGCCGCGCAGCTTCGCAGCGATCGCGACGAACTCGAAGCCCTGCTGCGCCACCGCCCCGTCTCCTGACATTGCGTCTGGGTGCCGTAGCGCACCTGCCTGACACAGCGACCACACACGGCTGGTCGCCCGAGTTCAGGAGGACGCCATCATGGCCATTCGCACGCACCAGTCAATCTCCGGCTTCGTCGCCTCGGACCCGCAGCTCAGCTACACCGACCGCGGTGACGCACGGCTCTACATGAAGGTCGGGATCGAGCACTACCGCAAGGAGCCCGACAACACCTTCACCCAGCTGGAGACGACCTTCCACGACCTCATCGCGTATCGCGGTGCCGCCGAGCAGGGAGCCGAGCGGCTCGCCAAGGGCGACAACATCATCGCCGACGGACGGGTGCGCGACTACTCCTATGAGCGCAACGGCCAGCGGTACGAGGGTGAGGAGTTCATCGCGACGCGCATCGGACACGACCTCGCCCGCACCCGCTACGAAGTGGACCGCAGCGAACGCACTGCCGGCCGAGACGCCAAGGCGTTCACCGCCCCTCAACAGACCGCGCCGTCCACCGCGGCCGCCATCGGAATGTGAGCGGCTCAGCCATGACCGATCAGTTCCACCCTGAGCACGACGACATGCCCCCCGAGGCAGGTCTCGCGTCACCACGATTCGACGCGCCTGAGCCTCCGCATCCGGTCAACTGGAACTTGCTGACCGCCAACGATCTCGAAGCCGAGTTGCTCGAACTGAACCGCTGGGTGGACTGGCTTCGCCACACCTACGGACTTCCAGCCAGCGTCATCCCGCCCTACTGGCACCGTCACCCCGAACTCCTCTGGGAGCTGTCGGCGCTGCACCTGCACTGGCTGTGCGCATACGACCCGGAGCAGAACGGGTCCGCGCCGCTCGGCTGGCACCGCGACTTCGCCGATGCCCGTGCCCGACTTCGTGACTGGGTGGCTGCCTGCGGCACTCGGCTTGACCGAGACCGGCCGACTCGCCAGACGAGCTGGCCAGGTGAAGACCCCACTCAGCCCATCGAGGACTCACCGATCACGGATCGCGACGAGGACTTCGTTCGGTTCGTGATCGACATGGTGGACGCACGCCAGGAAGCAGAGGATGCCTTCTTCGCGGGCATCGACCCGGAGACTGGCGAGGTGTGAATCGTGGCGCGCCGCTATGAACGGAAGACCGGGCAGCGTCAGCAGAGCGAGCGCGAGCTGACGATCCGTGCCGAGTTCCACGAGCCGCCAGACCTGGACAAGCTCTGCGAGCTGCTGATCCGCCTGGCACTCCAGCAATCGGGCTCGTGCCGCTCAGAAGGTGCGACTCGACCGAAGCGCCCTCGTGCAGCGGCGAGCGCCTCGTCGTAGAATGTAGGCATCCGTCGCGGATGGCGGATGTTGTGGTCCTAGCGCTTCGCCTCGGCGGGGCAACGTAAACGTGGCCGATTCGGCCTAGTCCTACAGCCTTCGGGCTCTTCTCACGATCAACATCCGCTCTCACAAGTCCGCGTCGGCAGGACCAGTGACTGTGGAGAAGAGCCATGACGATCATCGACGCGGACCGAACCGCGATAGACAGCCTCGTAGCGCCAACCCCGTTCCCCGGATCGTTCGCCGTCTCGTACCTGCGGGTCTCCACGAAGGAGCAGGCGGAGAAGGGCGGGCAGGCGGAGGGATTCTCGATCCCCGCGCAGCGCGAGGCGAACCAGCGCAAGGCCGACCAGCTCGGAGCGACGATCATCGAGGAGTTCGTCGACGCGGGTGAATCCGCGCGCAAGGCTGACCGGCCCGAACTGATGCGGATGATCCAGTACGTGGCCAAGCACAAGACGAACTACTGCATCGTCCACAAGGTCGACCGGCTCGCCCGCAACCGTGCCGACGACGTGACCATCCACCTCGCGCTCAAGGACGCCGGCGTCACGCTGGTGTCGGCGACGGAGAACATCGACGAGACCCCGTCGGGGATGCTGCTGCACGGCATCATGTCCTCGATTGCCGAGTTCTACTCCCGCAACCTCGCCACCGAGGTCGTCAAGGGCCTGTCGCAGAAGGCCGCGCAGGGCGGCACGGTGACGAAGGCACCCATCGGCTACCTCAATGTCGGCGTGCGCGACGACTTCGGGCGTGAGGTGCGCACCGTCGAGATCGACGAGGAGCGTGCGCGGCTGGTCCGGTGGGCGTTCCAGGTGTTCGCATCCGGTGACTGGACGACCAGCCAGCTCCACCATGAACTGGTGGCGCGGGGTCTCACGACAGCAGCGTCGCCGCGGAGACCTTCTCGGCCCATCGGGAAGTCGTCGGTGCACCGGATGCTGACGAACCCGTACTACAAGGGCAGTGTCCGCTACCAAGGCGTCACCTACGCTGGAGCACACGAAGCGATCGTCCCCAACGAGGTGTGGGACCAGGTGCAGACAGTTCTCGGCACGCACCGCTCGGCAGCAGACGCAACGCAAGTCCACGAGCACTACTTGAAGGGGACTGTGTTCTGCGGTCAGTGCGGCTCGCGGCTGCTGGTGTGCAACGCGAAGAGCAGTCAGGGCACGATCTACCCGTACTTCGTGTGCGCCAGCCGGCATGGTGGCAGAGGTAACTGCACCCGGCAGGCGATGCTCATCGAGCAGGTCGAACGCCTCATCGAACGCTTCTACGCCAAGGTGCAGCTCGACCCCGAAACGACGCAGGCGGTCTCGGCGATGCTCCATGCCAGGTTCGACGAGATGATGGCCGAAGGGGCCGTCGAACTCACTGACCTGGCGACACGGAGAACCCAGCTCGAAGGCGAACAGCAGAAGCTGCTCCAGGCCCACTACGCCGGAGCCATCCCGCTCGACCTGCTCAAGAAGGAGCAGGACCGGATCACTGCGTCGCTGGAGACCATCGAGCACCGGATCACCGCGCACCCCGGCCACTACGCCGACGCGCGGGCGAACCTCGATGACTCGCTGAAACTGCTGTCGAACGCCGCCGACCTCTACGAGCACGCCGACGACGCGAACCGCAGGCTGTGCAACCAGGCGCTGTTCAAGGCGATCTACATCGACGAGGACAACGACGTGCGCGTCGGCTACCGCAACCCGTACGACGGACTGAGCCTCTCCGGCCTCCACGCCGACGCACTGAGCTGGGCCGCCGAGGCGAAGAAAATGGGCCAGGCGCGAACCGCGACCAAGGGCGGACCCTTGGTCGCAAGTTCACACCTGACCCGTTTGGGGTGAGTAACGGGACTCGAACCCGCGACATCCTGGACCACAACCAGGTGCTCTACCAGCTGAGCTATACCCACCATCGCCGCCGTCGCTGACGGCTAACAAAGCTTAGCCGGTCGCGCCCGGTCGGCGAAATCAGGCCTCAGGAGTCGGCTCGCCCGCTTTCAGCGCATTCACCACCGCGGCCTGGTGGCGGGAGGCGATGGCCTTGAGCTCCTGCGTGGCTCGTCCGGGTGGGTCGACGAAGATCGCGTCCCGGTAGTACCGCAGTTCCTCGATCGATTCGGCGATGTCGGCCAGGGCGCGGTGGTTCCCGGTCTTGTCGGGGGTGTTGTAGTAGGCGCGGGGGAACCAGCGTCGGGCCAGTTCCTTGATGCTGGAGACGTCGACGCTGCGGTAGTGCAGGTGGCTCTCCAGCGTCGGCATGTCGCGGGCGAGGAACGTCCGGTCGGTGCCGACCGTGTTGCCGGCCAGCGGGACGCGGCGGGGCTCGGGCGCGTGCTCGCGGACGTAGGCCAGCACACGTTCCTCGGCCTCGGCCAGGGTGATGCCGGTCTCCAGCAGCGGCAGCAGGCCCGACTTCTCGTGCATCCCGCGGACGAAGGCGCCCATCTGCGCCAGCGCCTCGTCGGCGGGGCGGATCACCACGTCCACCCCCGGGCCCAGGACGTTCAGGTCGGCGTCGGTGACCAGCGCGGCGACCTCGATGAGCGCGTCCTTGGTCAGGTCGAGGCCGGTCATCTCGCAGTCGATCCACACCAGGTAGTCAGTCACGGTGACACTCTATGCCTGTCGTGACAGCTGTCCCTCCGGCTTTCGTCCCTAGCCCGCCGCCCATCGGGTCACCGATTCCGGGCCTGTCGTGCCCGAGACGCTTCCGCTCGCGGCCATCGCGGGGATACCGGA
>JAEXCA010000269.1 GCA_023393755.1 Actinomycetes bacterium
TCAGGGTCGCGCGAACCCGCCCCTGACAACCCGGGCTTTGAGCTACTGCTCGGCCAGGATGGCCGTGATCTGCTCGTTGTCGGCGTCGACCGTGTTGGCCCGGTTGAGCACCTGATTGCGGATCATCGTCACCCACGGGCTACCGACGGCGTTGAAGGCCTGCTGGAAGCTGAGCGCCACCGGGGTGTCGCCCTTGGCGGCGACCTCGTTGATGGTGACCATCCGCGGATCGGCGGCGGCATACTCGTTGTTCGCCAGGTCGCCGCGGGAAACCGCGTCGTTGCCCTTGGCCAGCACGCCAACCTGCGCGTCCTCGCTCATCATCCAGTTCAGGAAGTGCCAGGCCTGAGCCGCCTGCTTGGAGTCCTTCGAGATCCCGATGCCGTCGCCGCCCACGAAGGTGGACGCGCCACCGCTCACGCCCGGGATGCCGGCCACGCCGGCGTCGAACGGGGTGGAGGCCATCAGGGTCGCCGGGTAGAACATCAGCCCGACCTTGCCCTCGGTGAAGCCGGCGGTCCAGGTCGGCCCGGCCTCGTCCTGGGAGGAGGGCAGCACCGCGCCGGAGGCCCACAGGTCGGCCCAGATGTCGTAGATCTGCTTGGCGTTGGCGCCGTTGAGCAATGACTCGGTGCCGGCGTCGTTCATCACCTGGTCACCGGAAGCCCAGATGCTGGGGAACCAGGTGAACACCAGGCAGCCGCCGCAGTTCAGGCCGGTGGCAGTGCCGTAGACCCCGGGCTTGTTCAACGCCTGGATCTTCTTCGCCGCATCGGCGTACTCGGCCATGGTCGCCGGAGCCTTCTCCGGGTCGAGACCAGCCTCGGAGAACAGGTCCTTGTTCCAGAACAGCATCGACAGATCGAGGACGAACGGCAGCACGTGGGACTTGCCGTCCACCGTCCCGGCGCTCAGGTGGCCGGCGTTGATCTGGTCCTTGAACGGCATCTGGCCGATATTGGCGCTGATGTCCTGGAAGAGGCCCTGCTTCACCCAGTTCGGCACGTAGACGATGTCGGCGGCGAACAGGTCGGGCAGGCCGCCCGAGCCGGCCGCGGCGCCCACCTTGGCGACGTAGTCGTCGTTCGGGACGACGGTCAGCTCGACCTGATTCTTGTGGCCGGCGTTGTAGGCCTCGACCAGGGCCTTGGCCTGCTTCTCCAGCGGCGCCCTGGTCCACAGTGTCAGCTTCGCACCGTCGTCGGTGCCCTCGGCGCTCACCGAAGTCGGTACCGAGGGCTGAGTCGGATTCGAGCCACCACAGGCGGCGAGGCCGAAGGCCAGCGCTCCTGCCGCGACCATTGCGACGAGGCCACGCACTCGCCGATTCCTGAAGATATCCATCTGAACTCCTTGCTTCTTGTAGCTCGTCCTTGAGCGCCCCAGCGGAGGCTCCTTGCGAAGTCTGGACTCGGTGGGAACCGTCACCGAAAGTGATCGAAACCCTTTTCGAGGACTTTAGCTAGGTATACGATCGCCGTCAATAGCTGGATTCGCGCAACCATTGAGGCGGTCTGAAGGGAGACCCTGATGCCCCAGGAGACGTCGCCCACGGGCTACCCGGCGACGCTCAGCGATGTCGCCAGGCTGGCCGGGGTGTCGCTGTCGACGGCCTCGAAGGCGATCAACAACCGGGGCGACGTGGCGGCCGCCACCCGTCGGCGGGTGCTGGACACCGCCGATCAGCTCGGGTTCACTCCGAACGAACTCGCCCGCAGCCTGCTGGCCGGACGCACCGGCACGGTGGGGCTGCTGACCAGCGACCTGGAGGGCCGGTTCGTGATCCCCATCCTGATGGGGGCCGAGGACGCCTTCGGCGCCGGTCAGGTCAATGTCTTCCTCTGCGACGCACGCGGCGACCACATCCGCGAGCAGCACCACCTGAAGGCGCTGCTGAACCGGCGGGTGGACGGCATCATCGTGGTGGGCCGGCAGACCGACCCGCGGCCGTCCCTGGGTCACGAACTGCCGGTGCCGGTGGTCTACGCCTACGCACCCTCGGACGATCCGACCGATCTCTCGCTGACGCCCGACAACGTGGCGGGTGGTCGGCTGGCGGTCGAACATCTGCTGGCCTGCGGCCGCAGCCGGATCGCCCACATCACCGGCGATCCCGCCTACGCCGCCGCGCAGGACCGTACCCGGGGCGTCCGCCAGGCGCTGGCCGAGGCCGGGCTGCAGCTCCAGGGCGAACCGATGTATGCCGAGTGGTCCGAGCGCTGGGGACGCGACGCCGCCGCCTTGCTGCTCTCCCAGCACCCGGACGTCGACGCGATCAGCTGCGGCTCTGACCAGATCGCCAGGGGCGTGCTCGACACCCTGCGCGATCTGGGCCGCCGGGTACCGGAGGACGTTGCGGTGATCGGCTTCGACAACTGGGAGGTGCTCACCACCAACGCCCGCCCGGAGTTGACCAGCATCGACGCCAACCTGCAGCAGCTCGGCCGGGAGGCCGCGCGCCGGCTGTTCCAGGCGATGGGCAACACCCCGAACGAGGGCGGCACCGTCCACCTGCCGGTACGGCTGGTCATCCGCGGATCCACCATCGAACGCCGCTGACTCGAACCTGGCGGGCTCAACCGCGGAACGGACTCCAGCCCGAGTCCTCGCCCTTCTCGTCCTCCTCGGGGTCGTTGAACCGGGGGTCGGTCTCCCATTCCTCGTTGCGCTCGGCGACCCGGTCCAGCGCTCTGCCGGCGTCGGCAGCGGTCGGGTACGGACCCAACCGGGTGGCGCTACGACAGCCCTCGTAGGGCTCGACGGCATGGTGGTCGAGGCAGTAGTACCAACCGCTGGACATCGGGCACCTCCGCGAGCAGTTCGTCGAGTGTCACTATCATCGCGCAGGTGAGCCCGATCAAGCCCTACCCGATCACGCCGCGCCGGCCGGTGCCGGCCGGCATCCAGCGTCCGCACTACGTGGACCAGCCGATGCCCGAGCGCTACGAGGGTCCGCACGTCCAGACCGCCGAGACGATCGAGAAGATGCGGGTGGCCGGACGGATCGCCGCCCGGGCCATGCAGGCCGGGGCCGACGCGATCGCGCCCGGCGTGACCACCGACGCGATCGACGCCGCGGTGCACGAGTACCTGCTCGACCACCACGCCTACCCGTCGACGCTGGGCTACCGCGGCTTCCCGAAGTCCTGCTGCACCTCGGTCAACGAGGTGATCTGCCACGGCATCCCTGACCTGCGTCCGCTGGAGGACGGCGACCTGGTGAAGATCGACGTCACCGCCTTCGTCGACGGCGTCCACGGCGACAACTGCGCCACCTACTTCTGCGGCGAGGTGGACTCCGAGTCGCGGCTGCTCACCGAACGCACCCGGGAGGCGATGGACCGCGGCATCCGGGCGGTGCGGCCGGGTCGTCAGGTGAACGTGATCGGGCGGGTGATCGAGGCCTACGCCAAGCGCTTCGGCTACGGCGTGGTCCGCGACTACACCGGCCACGGGGTGCACACCGCCTTCCATTCCGGGCTGGTGATCCCGCACTACGACGAGCCGCTGGCCGACACCGTGATCGAGGTCGGGATGACCTTCACCGTCGAGCCGATGCTGGCGTTGGGCGATCAGCGCTCCCACGTCTGGTCCGACGACTGGACCGTGGTCACCGACGACGGCTCCCGGGTGGCCCAGTTCGAGCAGTCCCTGGTGGTGACGCCGACCGGCGCGGAGATCCTCACGCTCCCCTGAGCCTCCCGCCTCGTCACCGAACTGGTGCCGTCACTCCGCCTCCAGGCATCCCAGCGCCCTGGCGGCCGCGGTGTCCTTCTTCGTCGGCTTGATCGGGAAGGAGACGATCGTGGCCTCCGAGGGCTTCCGGTACGACGGCGCGTTGGTCACGAACAGCTGGGTCAGCGGGACATTGTCGCGGTTCAGCCCGGCGTTGTTGGGGTTCACCTGGGTGGCGACCGCCACCGTCCACCACTTGTTGTTGGCCCGGACCATCCGGCCGTGGGGGAAGGTGACCGCCCCGCCGACCTGACCGACCTGCTCGAGGTGGCCGAGCAGTTCGTCCGGCACCGCCCGGCACTTCGCACCCTTGGCCGGCTTACCGGTGTAGGTCTCCGGGTCGTTCGGTTCCAGCGGGGGCTTGGGGACGGGCAACTCCCGCGCGCACCCGGCGGCCTTGCGGACGGCCGCGTCGTCGGTGCCGTCGCCGAGCCGGTAGGCGGTGGCCGGGTCGGCCCACTTCGCGGACTCGGCGACGATCGCGAAGAGATGGTGCTCCGGGACCGACTCGCGGGTGTGGCCGGAGTCGTTCGGATGCACCTCGGTCATCACCGCCACCGCCCACCAGTCCTCGTTCGACCGGACCATCGAGCCCCGCGAGTAGGTGATCGCGCCGCCGACCGAGCCGACCAGCTGGAGGTGGGTGAGCTGATCCTTCGTCAGGGTGACGCAGGCGGCCCGTTTGGCCAGCGTGCCCCGGTAGGCGTGGGGGTCGGGTTCCGGCGTGGGTGTCTCGGTGACGGACGGGGTGGGGGTGCCGAGGGTGACCTCCGGCAGCGGTGGGACCGGCTCCTGGAAGATCCAGGCCAGCTGGCACCCCGAGAGCAGCACGGCCAGCATGGCCACACCGACCACTCGCCCGAGCGTCCGCATGTCCACAGGCTACCCCGGCCGTGTCCGGCGGGCCGACGCATCATGACATCGCAGCCGGACCAGGACAGTCTCCGCCTGGGCCGGCGAGGGGACGAGTGGGGCTGTAAGCCGGATTCTGTGGCTCCGAGGAGCCGGTGATCATCCATCTGCGACGGCTGTTGCCAGCCGCCTTCGCCTTCCGGCGTGCGACCTACCCGGACGCCTCGCGCGAGCCACGCTCTGTTTGGGAACTACGTTCCCAGCAAGAGGCTCAATCGGCTCGGGGGACCGCACCAGGTGCGTTCCCGCTCGCCTCAATCGCCTCTGTCGGCGTCCGCGGGCCCGATCCGAGGACCGGCCCCTTCTTGGTCTTGCTCCGGGTGGGGTTTACCGAGCCGTCCCAGTCGCCTGGGACGCTGGTGGTCTCTTACACCACCGTTTCACCCTTACCCCTTGCGGGGCGGTCTGTTCTCTGTGGCACTGTCCCGCGGGTCACCCCGGGTGGGCGTTACCCACCACCCTGCTCTGTGGAGTCCGGACTTTCCTCAGCCTGTCGGCTGCGATCACCCGCCCCACTCGTCGCCAACCAGTCTAGAGCAGCCACCGGCACGAACTTCTGCCATATAGCGCCTCCGGCTGCCATATCCGTCGGCCAGGTCAGCTATGTGGCAGAAGTTTGCGCCGGCCTACGGCAGGGTGGCGAACCGGACGGCCCCGGTCAGCAGGTCCGCCGAGACCAGGGTGGCCTCGGCCTGCTCGCCCAGCACCAGGCCGGAGCCCTTGATCACGGCCTCGACGGCGGGTTCGATCAGCTGGATCACTCCGGCGTCCTTGTCCGGCTCGATCTCCAGCACGGTGCCGACGAAGGTCTCCCCCAGCCTGGGCGCCAGCACCATGGCCTCCACCAGGTCGACGATGCCGCGCTCGAACTTGCGGGCGCGGCGGTTGCTCTCGTCCATCTCGCCCGGGAGCGACGGCAATGCCTCCAGCACCCAGTCGGGCACCGGTTCCCCGGCGGAGAGCGCCACGCAGATCTCACCGGCGTACCGGTCGACCAGCCGGCGCAGCGGCGCGGTGCAATGCGCGTAGGGCGCGGCGATCGCGGCATGCTGGGCCTGCTCGGGCGGCTCGCCGTCGAAGGCGGCATAGCCCGCTCCGCGGAACAGCAGGGTGCAGGCGTTCAGCATCGCCGCGTGCCGGGGATCGGCCGGGTCCAGGCTGCGGACGAAGCCCGGGTAGTCCAGGCTGTGCGGCCAGCGGATGCCCAGCGCGGCCGCCGTCCGGCGCAGCTTCGCCAGGCCGGAGTCCCGGGCCGGCGGCAACGTCCGCAGCACCCCCACTCCCCCGTCCAGCATGAGCCGGGCGGCAGCCATCCCGGTGGCCAGCGAGAGCTGGGCGTTCCAGTTCTCGACCGGCAGCAGGGCCCGGAAGGAGAGTTCCCAGACCGCCGCGGGCCGAGCGGCGGGGCGGGCCTGCTCGGACTCGTCCGAGGCCAGGGACGGTCGTGGCGAGGAGTGACGATTTCCGGTGGTCACCACCTCCTGCTCGGGCACCGGCAGGCTGACGCCACCGCGGGCGGCCTCCTGCTGAAGCCGCAGCAGGCCCACCTCGCGCAGCAGGACGAGCTGCTCGTCGTCCGACCCGGCGTCCAGCGCCCGCTGCGCCTCGTCGTACGACCACTGCCGCCGGCTCCGTACCGTGGCCCGCGCCACCCGGGCGGACGTGGTCGCCCCCGCCGAGTCGAACTGGAGTTCCCAGACCAGCGCGGGACGCACCTGGTCGGGCAGCAGGCTGGCGGCACCCTCGGCCAGCACCGGCGGGTGCAGCCCGATCCGGTGGCTGGGGGCGTAGAAGGTCTGCCCGCGGGCGTGGGTCTCGGCGTCCAGCGCCCCGCCGGGACGGACGAACGCCGCCACGTCGGCGATGGCGTACCGCAGCAGGTACCCGCCGTCCCGCCGGGACAGGTGGAACGCCTGGTCGAGGTCGGTCGAACCCTCCGGGTCGAGGGTGACGAACGGCAGATCGGTGAGATCCCGCTCCGGCAGCGTCGGGCTGGCCGCGGCCCGCTCCGCCTCCGCCTGCGCCGCCGCCGGGTAGCTCCCGGGGACGCCGAGGCTGGCCCGCAGCCGACGCAGCCCCTCCCGCAGGGCGGGGGGTTCGTCGAGCCGTAGCGAGAACTGGCGAGCCGGCATCATCGTCCTTCCGAAGCGTGGCGGCCAGCCTAGCCACCCCGAACCGGTTCCACAGCGGCGCCGAGCGGGTTTGCTCGGGCGGGGGTCGCGTCTCCGTCACCCCGTCACACCGCGGGATAGTCTCTGGCCCATGGTCTGGACGACGCACGACTCCCGCACCGTCTACCGGAACCCGTGGATCGAGGTGCGGGAGGACCGGATCACCGGGCCGGCCGGCGACGGGATCTACGGCGTCGTGGCGATGCGGAACCCGGCGGTGTTCGTGGTGGCCCTCGACGAGCAGGACCGGGTCTGCCTGGTCACGCTCCAGCGCTATACCACCGGCCGCTCGATCGAGATCCCGGCCGGCGGCAGCGACGGCGAGGACCCGCTGCACGCCGCCCGCCGCGAGCTGCGCGAGGAGGCGGGGCTCGAGGCCGAGGAGTGGGTCGAGCTCGGCTCGATGAACGCCCTGAACGGCATCGCGGTGGCCCCCGAGCACGTGTTCCTCGCCCGCGGCCTGCGGTCCACCGGCGACGGGGATCACGGGCAGGTGGAGGAGGGCATCGACGAGGTCGGCTGGGTGCGGTTCGACGAGGTGCTGCGGATGGTCGCCGACGGCCGGATCACCGACGGCGAGACCATCGCCGCCCTCGCCTTCGCCGGCATCAGGCTGGGCCGGTTCCGCTGAGAAAGCACGGCCAGGGCGCCGAACGTCCCCGGACGACGACCGCCACGGCGCGTCAGCGGCGGGAAGGGAGGAGTCTTGACGAGGGCCGCGTCAGCGGGCCGAGGAACAGGGCTTGTCGAAGGGCGTCAGCCGGCGCGCCGGACCAGCACCTGCC
Organism: Actinomycetes bacterium; assembly: GCA_023393755.1. GTDB lineage: Bacteria > Actinomycetota > Actinomycetes > Propionibacteriales > Propionibacteriaceae > Propionicimonas. The sequence goes on from JAEXCA010000269.1 coordinate 7,604, forward strand.
GCGCCGGGACGCTGATCGCTGCCACTCCGGCGGCGATCAGCGAGATCGAACCGATCACCAGCAGGGTCGGTTGCCAAGGGATGACCAGCACGGGACCGAGCATCTGGTGGACGGACGTCGACGCCAGCGCCATCGGGATTCCGGCCAGCAGTCCCAGCCCGAAGCCCACCACCGTCCCCAGCAGCGCCAGCAGGGCCGCCTGGGTGGTGGCCAGGTTGCGGCCCAGGCCCGGGCTGGCACCCACCGCGGCGAAGGTGGCCAGGAAGGGCCGCTGCTCGGCGGCGGCCAGCACGGTCGCCATCGCGGCGGCCACCACCGCCATCAGCGAGAGCGTGACGGTCAGCAGCGCCACGTACCGGTCCGGTACCTCCTGATAGCCCCGTTCGACCCGGAGCCCCCAGTCGGGGTCGTCGATCGCCGCCTGCAGCCGGGCCTCGAGTTCCGGGCTGATCGGTCCGGCCGGATCGACGATCCGGATCGCCGCGTCCGCCGCGAGGTGGTGGCTGGCCGCCGTCGCCAGACTGACCAACGCGCCGACCCTGCCGCTGGAGGCACCGCGGTCGACCAGCGCCGCGGTCACCGGCAGGGCCGGGAGATCGATGGTGTGCTCGGCTCCCCCGTCGCCGCCAGTGCCGGGGTCACGGTAGGCCAGCCGCAGCTGCCCGTCGATCAACTCGTTGCGGCCGGTTCGCATCGGAGGAGTCGGCGGCGAGGTGTCGACCAGCGCCCCGCCGCTGCGCAGCACGGCCTGTTGGGCCGGATCCAGCCCGAACAACCAGGCCAGATCCTCCACCGAGGCCGCCAGGAGGTAGCGATCGTCGCTGCCCAGCGAGGCGCAGCGGTCCGTCGGCCCCTCCGCCTCCGCGAGGCTGCAGCCCGGCCGCAACGCGTACAGCGGGTGGCCGCTCTCCACCGAGCCGTCCGGTGACCAACTCCAGATCTCCCCGACCACGGCGGTGCGCAGCGTGGGGTCGACCCGCGTGACGGTCTGCTCGATCCCGGGAGCGGTGCGGATCGTCGAACTCGCCTGGCCCTGTCCGTAGGGCAGCCGCGGGACGTACTGCCGCGCGATGTCGGCACCGATGCTGGCGGTCCAGGTCCACACCACCCCCAGCAGCAGCGAGCCGCTCACGATCGCCGCCAGGGTGGCGGTGGCCCGGCCGCGCTGCCGGCCGAGGTCACGCAACGCCATCCGGAGCACCACCGGGCCGGGCGCCAGCCGGCTGAGTCCGTCCAGCACGGCTGGGAGGGTCAGCAACACCCCGGTGACGGCGGCCACCAGCCCGCCGAACCACACCGCGAAGATCGGCGAGTCGCCGTAGCGATCCAGCCCCGCGCCGAACCAGCTGGTTGCCAGCCCGATGGACACCAGCCCGAGGCCCCACCAGTGCGCCTGCCGGAGCGGCGGCGCCGACCGGGCACTGCCCTGCAGCGCGGCAACGAGATCCAGCCTGCCCAGGCCCCGGGTGGGTAGCAGCGCCGCCACGATCGCGGTCAGCGCACCGAGTACCAGCACCACCGCGACGAACGGCGGCACCTCCAGCGGACCGTGCACGTCCCTGGGGTCGGACGCGATGACCGACCAACCGCCGACGCCCACCCCGACGCCGAGCAGCACCCCGGCCGCCGAGCCGGTGGAGCCCAGCAGCACGGCCTGGCCGAGGGCGAGCCGGCGCAACTGGCCGACACCGGCACCGTTCGTGGCCGCCAGCGCCAGGCCGCGGCGTTGCCGGGCGGCACCGATGGCGAACGCCGGGCCGACGATCAGCGCCACCTCGAGCAGTGCTCCGACGCTGACCAACCCGCCGTAGGAGACCGAGAGGCCATAGCTCACCTGCGGAGCGTGCTGCGGCGGGTCCGCGGCGATCCCCCGGCTGGTGGTCTCGAAGCCGTGCTGGGCGAACTCCCGGGCGTCCTCCCAGCCGATCGCCCGGTCGCCGGTCAGCAGAAAGCTCCGCTCCCGCGCGGTGAGGTCCGGCAATCCGACCAGTCCGACCACCGTGTCGAGCCTGACCTCGGCCGTCCCGACGATCCGGCGGGCGAGGCCGCCGCCGTCCCCACGCTGCGCGGTCACCGTCCCGGACGCGGGCAGCCCGCGGCTGGTCCAGGCCGGGGTGGCCAGCACCTCGTCCGGGGTCTGCGGGAGGCGTCCGGAGCTGAGCCGCAGGATCCCGGACGCGATGGCGGCGTCGGGATCGGTGCCGAGCAGGCCGACGATCTCGCCGCCGTCGGCCACCGTCACGTCCTGCAGGGTGAGGGCGAAGGCGGGCTGTCCGGTCCACGCCGCGATCGCCGCCCGCTGGCTCTGGATCGACTCCCCCCAACCGGGGATCGGGAGGGCAGGCTCGACCGGATCGTCGTCGTCCCGGGCCTCGACCGCCTGCCGGTAGGCGTCCATGGTGGGTTCGAACCGGGTGCCGATCCAGGTCAGTCGCGCCGATCCCTGGCCCAGCCGTTGATCGAGGAACTCCGCGGGTGTCACCTCCTGCGAGGCCAGGATCACCTGGGTGGCGCAGATCGCCGCGACCGGCAGGCAGATCATCAGCCAGACGAAGCCGCTGCGGGTCCGATCCCGGCGTACCTCCCGGAAGGCCATCCGCAACGCCAGCCGCCAGCCGGCGAACCAACCCCGCAGCCTCATGCCAGCCGCCTGACCAGGGTCGGACGACCCGGTACCGAGAGCATCGCCACCACGGCCGCCACCACCGGGATGACCGTCACCAGGGCGAGCATCAGCTGCCAGGGAAGCACCAGCACCGGCGCGATCCGGCCCTCCCGGCTGGTCACGCCCAGCATCAGCGGCATGGCGGCCACCGTCCCGACGACGACCCCGAACACCGAGCCAAGGAAGCCGGTCAGCCAGGCCTGGACGGACGCCAGCCGCCGGCTCAGCCTGGGGTCGGCCCCGACCGCGGCGAAGGTGGCCAGGAACGGCTTCAGCTCACCCACCCCGAGGACGGTCGTCAGCACGGCCGCCACGACGGCCAGCAGGCCGACCGCACCGGTCATGCTCCACACCACCGGCTGCGGGTCGGGTCTCCAGCCTCGCTCGACGTCGATGCTGAACCCACCCAGCTGCAGCGCCTGGGCCAACCGGACTTCGAGCTCGGGAGTGATCGGCCCGTGGGGCGAGCTGACCTGCAGTTCCCACCCGCCCGGCTGCCACTGCCGTTGCAGCGCCGCATCCAGCGAGATCAGGCCGCCCACCCGATCCAGCGACGCGCCCCGTCCGATCAGCTCGGACGAGACCGGGTGGGCGGCGACCTGCTCGGTGACGATCGATGCCGGCTCGCCGAAGTCGTAGCGGATGAAACCCACCCGGCCGGCCACGACCGTGGTGCTGGCCGGCTGCAGTTCGGTCTCCCGGTGCGCAGGCGGGCTGGTGTCGACCAGCAGCGCGCCCTCGCGCAGCGCCCGCTGCTGGGCGGCGTCCAGCGCGAAGAGCGCGATCAGGTCGGCCTCGGGGCCGGTCAGGATCCGGTTGTGCAGGCCCCAGCCACTGCCCAGCCCGGCGCAACCGGCGGGCGGTTCCCCGGTGAGCAGCGCGGTGGGGTCGCAGCCGGGATTCACCGCGGCCAGCAACTGCGCCTGCTCCTCGTCGGCACCCTCCGGCAGCCAGCCGTCGATGGTCGTCGTCCGCGCGGTCCGCAGGCCGGGGTCGACCGCCCTCACGATGTCCGCCGCCCGCAGCAGCCGTTCCGGCTGGCCGGGCTCCCGGTGGCGCACCGTGGCATGGCCGGGGGGAATCTCCGCCTGGTAGTGCCGGGCCTCCTCGGCGTCGACGGTGAGCACGATCGTCCAGACCACGCTGAGCACCACCCCGCCGGCCATGATCGCGGCCACCGCGGAGGTCGCCCGGCCCTGCTGGCGGGTGAGCTCCCGGAGCGCCAGCCGGGCGGCGATCGGTGCTCGTGCGGCCAGCCGGGAGACCGTCCGCAGCACGGCCGGGACGAGCAGCAGCACGCCGACCAGGACGGCCACCGCGCCGACGCACCAGATCGCGAACACCAGCGACGGGCTCACCCGGAGGACCCAGCCGATCGACCAGCTGAGCGCCAGTCCGCCGGCCACCAGGGCGGCGCCCCGGACCGGCGCTCCCCGGCGGGCACGGGTCGACCGCAGGCTGCCGCGCAGCGCCGACACCAGGTCGAGCCGGCCGAGCCCGCGGGCGGCGATCAGCGCGGCCAGCACCGCCGCGAGGATCCCCAGCCCGACCGTGATGACCAGTTGCGGCAGCGGGATCTCCAGCGGCCCGAACAGCTGGCCGGGGTCGGCGCTGAGCAACGGCCAGACCCCGATCCCGACGGCGGTTCCCACCGCGGCTCCGATGGTCGCCGCCGACACCCCCAGCAGCACCGACTGGCCCAGCGCGGCGCGGCGGAGCTGGGCCGGCGGCGCACCGTTGCTGGCGGCCAGCGCCAGGCTGCGGCGCTGCCGGGCCGCGCTGATCGCGAACGCCGGCCCGACCACCAGCATCACCTCCAGCAGCGCGCCGGAACTGATCAACAGCGTGGTGAAGAAGCGGGCGAGATCCTCGTCGCTCGGCTGCCAACCGACGTCGGGCGGATGGTCGAGCAGATGCCGGCTGGAGGTCATGAACCCGTACTCGGCGAGCCGGACGGCATCCTGCCAGGTGACCGGCTGGTCGCCGGTCAGCAGGAAGGACTGCACGGTCTCGGGGTCGGGGTCGGGAGCGGTGATCAGCTCCGGCACGGTGTACAGGCGGGTGGCGGCGGTGCCCACCACGGTGACCCGGAACGGGGCGTCGGTGTCGTCCCGCAGGGTCAGCGTGCCGCTGGCCGGCAGGCCGCTACCCAGGCCGGCGGCCGTGACCAGCACCTCGTCCGCGGCGACGGGAAGCCGCCCGTCGACCAACTGAACCACCTCCACGGCGTCCGGCCGGGTGGTGTCGATACCGAGCACCAGCGCCAGCAGCCCGTCGGTCCGCACCGCGTCCCCCATGGTGAGCGCCAGCGCCGGCCGACCGGCGAGTTGCCCGACCGCCTGCTGCCGCGCGACCGTCGAGGCTCCCCAGCCGGGCACGGGCAGGGGCGGCCGGCTCTCCTCCTCGCCGGAGCCGATCACCGTGCCGACCCCGTCGAAGGACGGGGTGAAGGCCGACTCGGTCAGCCTGAGCACCGCCTGGCTGCCGGCCAGCTCGAGTTCGGTCCGCTCCCGCCTGGAGATGTCGCTGGAGGCGAGGACGACCTGGATCCCGCAGATCGCCGCCACCGGCAGGGCGATCATCAGCCAGACTCCGACGGCCCGCAGCCGGTCCCGGCCCAGCTCCCGCCGGGCCATCCGCAGCGCCAGCGCCCAGCCGTTCCGCCAGCGGTTGAAGCGGCGGGGACGGCCCTGGCGGGTCGCGCTCACGGGCGGGCTCGGGCGGGTTCCCGGGCGGTGGTGCCGTCCACCACCACGCCGTCGCGCAGGTAGATCACCCGGTCGGCCCAGGCGGCATGCCGGGCCTCGTGGGTGACCAGCAGGCCCGCGGCGCCGGCGTCACAGCGGGCGCGCAGCACCGCCAGCACCTCCTCGCCGGTCACCGAGTCGAGGGCGCCGGTGGGCTCGTCGGCCAGCACCAGGCGGCGTTCGCCGATCAGCGCGCGGGCGATCGCCACCCGCTGCTGCTGGCCGCCGGAGAGCTGGTCGGGGAAACGGTCGGCCAGGCCGCCCAGCCCCAGGTCCTTCAGCGTGGCGCGGGCCTCCTGACGGGCCACCAGCGCGGGCTGGCCGTCCAGTTCCAGCGGCAGGGCGATGTTCTCCGCCGCGGTCAACGACGGAATCAGGTTGTAGTCCTGGAAGACCACGCCGATCCGGCGGCGGCGCAGCTGGGCGAGCTCGGCGGGGGTGAGGTTGGCCAGCGACTGGCCGGCGATCTCAATCTCCCCGCTGGTCGGACGATCCAGCGCCCCGGCCAGGTTCAGCAGGGTGGACTTGCCCGAGCCCGACGGCCCCATCACCGCCACCAGCTCACCGGCCCCGATCTCCAGCGAGACCCCGCGCAGGGCATGGACGGCGGTCTCCCCCTCGCCGTGGACGCGTGTCACGTCCCCCAGACGGAGGGCGGGGGAGGTCAGCGCGCGCCCCCGGGCAGGCTCGGCTTCGACGGGCGCTGACCCTTCGACAGGCTCTGTTCCTCGGCCCGCTGACGCGCCGTGGCGGTCGTCGTCTGGAACCGTTCGGGCAGGGGTCATCGCTGCGCCTCGGCGGCCTCGGTCTCGTCGACCACGATCGCCACCGGAGCCGGCCTGCCGAACCGGGCCACGCTGGCCTCGACCTGGTCCAGCCAGCGGATCTCGGCCTCGGCGGCGAACAGCTGGTGCTCCACCACCATCAGCCAGGCCAGGTCGGTCGCCGGGTCGATCGACTGCTTCACCCGGGTGAGCTGCTGCAGCCGGCGCATGCTGGCGGCGCGCTGCGCCTGCGCGACGCTGGCGGAGTCGACCTCCGGGCTGGTGATGGCGATCGCCAGTTTGATCACCAGTTCCTCGCGCGGGGTGTTCTCCCGATCGACCGGGGTCCGCCACCAGCGCTGCAGCTCGGCGCGGCCCTCGGGGGTGAGGGCGTAGCGGATCCGTCCCTCGTCGTCGGCCTCCTGCTGGACGACCAGGCCGTCCCGCTCCAGCCGATCGAGGGTGGTGTAGATCTGCCCGACGTTCACCGGCCAGGTGCCGCCGGTGCGGGCCTCGAAGCCGGCCTTCAGCTGTGCTCCGTAGCAGGGACGCTCCGCCAACAGCGCCAGGATTCCGTTCCGTACCGACATGACAGCTCCTCCATACTCGGTATCACCGCTCGCCAGTCAATCTATACCGAGTATTCGGGAAACCCCAATCAGGGAGGGCAGCGTGTCCGCCTACCGCAGGTAGTAGATTCCTGGCAGGTCACCCGCGTCTCGACGAGGAGCGCGGGGGGCCCGACCAGCCGGCCCGGCTCGCGATTCTGTCGCCCACCGCTCGGGAGAAGGGAAATGCCGATCAGCACCGACCGACCGGGGCCCAACCCATCGGCACCCACCACCCCGGCCGCTGGCCGAGGGCCTCGATCGGCGCGACCGGTGGCGTCACCCAGGGCATGGACGACCGCCGGCGCGCTCGGGCTGGCGCTGTTGGCGGGCTGCGGGACGACGGCCCTCTCGGCGACGGCCCCACCGCCCGCCTCGCCGGCGTCCAGCCCGGCGGCGACGGCCGCGCAGCCGATCTTCGCCGGCGCCGAACTGGTCTGGGCACAGGGCTCCCTGGTTCACGTGGACGACGCCGTCTACGACCTGTCGCCCCAGGTGATCGACTGGCTGGCCTGGAGCCCGTCCCGGCTCTACCTCGGCCAGCACGCCGGCGAGGAGCACCGGGTGGTCTGGTTCGACGGCAGCAGCCAGGCCGAGCTGGGCGCGGTGGACGGGCGGGTGGTCACCTCTCCGACCGGCGAACTCGCCGCCTGGATCGACCGGGCCGGCCCCCAGCGCCCGGCCGGCCAGGTGGCCCAGCTGGTCGTCCAGGACACCGTCACCGGCGAGATCGTCCACCGGACCAGCGAGGGCATGGGTGGCGAGGAGGGCGACGACCTGGGCGACCGGTACGAGGAACTGCCGCCGTCGGTCACCGCCATCCGCGACCGACCCGTGTTCTGGACCGATGCCGAGGGCGGCGGCTCGCATGTCGCCACCGACGTGACCACCGGAGAATCCCGGCGCGACGAGGCCGGCTGGCCGCTGCCGCTGGCGCTCACCTCCGGCTACGAGTTCTCCTCCCCGGACGGCGCCTTCGAGGTCGACGCCTCCGAGACCGGCAAGTTGCGGGTCAGCCCCCGCCAGCCCGAGTTCCGCGGCCCCTACCAGACCCAGGCCGGGTGGATCGGCGGCCACACCCTGCTGGCGGTGGTGCAGGACGAGTTCGCGTGGTCCTTCGACCCCAACCAGCCGGACCGCACTCCCGGCGCGGTCGTCGCCTGCGACCTCGAAGCGGCCACGTGCATCAAGCTGGTGGACGTGGTGGGGGTCCGCGACCTCGCCTTCGCCGGCGCTCCCGAGGAGTAGACCCCCTCCCGCCCTGACGCTGCGACCATCGACACCCCGCAGTTGGTGATCCGCGGACGAACTCTGCCCAGACCACGCGCGGAGCCGAGCCGGCCCGGCAACAAACCCTCCGAATGCCTCAGCCGAGTGGCGTGACACCCCCATACCGGGTATACATACTGAGTATGTTGGTTCTCACGAACCACCGACTCGGACGGAGCCAGGCATGACCACCGCAACGCAGACCCCCGAGGTGACGCTCACCGGCTTCTCCCATCGCTACGGGTACCGACTGGCGCTCCACGACGTCACGCTCACCCTGCCGGTGGGGGTCACCGGCCTGCTGGGCCCCAACGGCGCGGGCAAGTCCACCCTGATGAAGCTGCTCGCGACCGCGACCGGCCTGCAATCGGGCGAGGTCCGGTTCGGCGACCGCTCGCTGCGCGAGGGACCGGCGAACGAGATCCGGCGGCTGATCGGCTACCTGCCGCAGCGATTCGAGTTGATGGAGTGGTCCACCGTCCGCCGGAACGTGGCCTACGCCGCCTGGGCGCACGGGCTCGGCGGGGACGCCCTGGACGCCGCCGTGGACGCGGTGCTGCGGTCGGTCGATCTGGCCGGTCGCAGCGGTTCGCGGGCCCGGTCACTGTCCGGCGGCATGCGGCAGCGGCTGGGACTGGCCTGCGCGCTGGTGCACCGTCCCGCGGTGGCGGTGCTGGACGAGCCGACCGTCGGCCTCGACCCGGTGCAGCGCGGCGAGCTGCGGCGGCTGATCACCGAACTGGGCGAGCATTCCGTCGTCCTGATCTCCACCCACCTGGTGGAGGACCTGGCCGCCACCGCCGAGCAGGTGGTGGTGCTGCACGAGGGCCGGGTGCGGTTCCGCGGCTCGGTGGCCGAACTGCGGGCGCTGGGCGAGAGCAGCACCAGCACCCACGCCTCGGTGCTGGAGGCCGGCTACGAGGCGTCCCTGGGGTTGACGGCATGAGGCACCCCACGGACGTCCTCTCCTCCGCCGCGCTTCCCCGAACAACCCCGCGGGGACCCCGCCTCAGCCGATCGATGGGGTTCACCGCTCCCTACCGTCCGGGCACGGTCGCGGCGGTCGCGCTCGGCGCGGCGCTGCTGGCGGCCGGGTTGTCGATGCGGTTGTGGACGGGCGCGGCGGGCGCCTTCGACCTGCGGGACGTGATCATCAGTGCCCGCGACACCCTGCCCGCCTTCGCCCTGCCGCTGGCCTGGCTGGGGGTGTGGGCGTCCAGCGTCCACACCCCGGATTCGGCGGTCATCGGCCCCGCGCCGGGGCGTCCCCGCACCCAGATCGTGCTGCGGCAGGCCCTCGTGCTGGCGATCGCCACCACCGTCGGGTGGCTGGCGGGCTGGTCGATCCCCGGCGGGATCGCGCTGGCCACCCAGTACTGGACGCCGGTCGACCTGCTCGGCCTGGCGGCGCTCGCGGCCGCCGCGGGATCGCTGGCGAGCATCGCCGTGGCGGCCGCCATGCTCAGCGGCGTGCGGATCGGCGCCTTCCTCACCCCCGTGATCCTCATGTTGGTGCTGGTACTGCCCGCCTTCTGGATCAACGACAGCCTGCTGGCCCACAGCTCCGCCTCCACCCAGGCACTGTCCTACGTCTGGTCGCTGATGGTCCCGATGCGAGGCAGCCAACTGGTGTGGACGACCGAGGCGCTGCGGCTGGGCTTCTACCTGCTGGTGACGTTCGCGGTGGCCAAGGCCGCGGTGGGCTGGGCGGAGTACCGGGCCACCCGCCGCCGCGGCGCGCTGGCCAGCACCGCCTGGCTGGCACTCCCGGTGACGGTGTCGGTGGTGGTCGCCGCGCTCGCGCCGCCGCTCTCGCGCCCCGACCCGGACGACCATGTGACCTGCCGCAACGATGCCGGCTACACCCTGTGCCTGTTCCGGATCGACGAGCCGAACCGTGGCGAGTGCGAGGTCGCGCTGGCACCGGTCATGGCGCTGCTGGCGCCCGATCAGGTTGCGAAGATCACGTTCACTCAGGAGTACTCGTCCGCCCAGGACGAGCCGGTTCCCACCTGGATCACCGTCAACCGCCTCATCAGCGGCCGCCACGACTGGATGGACAACATGAACAGCGTCGTCGGCAGCCTGTTCGAGCCCTACCCGTCGCCCGACGCGCGCTGCGGCGATCAGACCCCGGAGATGTTCGAGACCTACGGCCTGGAGCGGAGCGTGATCCGCCAGGTGAGCCGCCGGGCGGCAGCCGCCACGATGGACGATCCGCTGGCGAGCGAACAGTTCACCCACATCGTCGACGAGGGCGGCACCTCCACCTCCGAGATCGCCGATCGTTGGCTGGATCAGCTCACCGACGAGGAATTCCGCGACTGGTACCAGCAGAACCGGCCGCTGCTGGAGGCCTGCACCCTCACCGAGCGGGACTTCCCCCGATGACCGGCTGGCGCGGGTGGGCGTCCGGACGGCAAACCCTGGCTGACCGCCGGGTTGTGGGTGGCGGCCCTCCTGTGCACCTACCTGTGGTGGCATCAGGGGGCCGGGTGGCCCTTCGCGCCGTTCGAGGACCAGTACGGCATCTACGTCATCGGCGCCGCACCCGCCTTCGCCGGCGCGATGGCGATCTACGGCCTGCTTCCCGGCCTCGACTGGGTCGACCTGCAGGCGGTCACCCGTCCGCAACGCCGCGACGCGATCGCCGCCGGGCTGCTGGTCGCCGCCTTCGCTGCCATTCCGCCGCTGGTCCGCTGGCTGTTCACCCTGAGCACCACCGGCTGGCGGCAATCTGCCCCACCGCGCGTCCTGCATCGCGGGCTTGCTCGACCGTGCAGCGCTGCAGGTCGGATCCCGAAATCGACTCAAGCAAGAGCCAGCTGCTACCTGCGGCTTCCGCGACGCCCAACAGTTCCGGCACCGGCAGCCCTCGACCCACCAGGTACTCGCGGTACACCGCGACCTCATCGGCTTCGGCCTCCTTGACCACCAGGCGTCGTCCACCTACGGTCACGGCGAAGGCCGAGTAGACCTTGCCAAGACGGGGATCGACGAAACGCGATATCGCGTCGGGTTGGACGCCAGCCAGCAACACCTCTCGCCAAGCCCGGGTCTGTTCCAGCTCCTGAGGCAGCAGTGCTTGCGTCGCGGCTCCGGGCGCGAGCCCGCCGTCAAAGAACACCCAGCCAGCCTATGGCGTGGCGGACGCCCCATGGTGGGAAAGACAGCCTGTCGACAGGACTCGTGGGTCACCGACGACGAGGGTGCGGGTTCCCGTCCAGGGCGGCGTTCACCAGGGCGTCGGCGGCCTTGTTCTCGGCGCGGGGCACCCACGTCCAGGTGACCTCCGGCGGACGCAGCCGCTGGGCCTTCAGCGCCAGTGGCTTCATGTCGGGATGCTTGACCTTCCAGCGTCCGGCCATCTGCTCGATCACCAGCTTGGAATCCATCCGGACGTCCACCGCCGCCCCGGGGTCGATCGCCTGGGCCATCTCCAGCCCGGCGATCAGGCCGGAGTACTCCGCGACATTGTTGGTCGCCACGCCAAGCGTGACGCCCTCGCTGTTCAGCACCTCCCCGGTCTCCGCGTCCCGCACCAGCGCGCCGTAGGCCGCCGGGCCGGGGTTGCCCCGCGAGCCACCGTCCGCCTCGACGACCAGTCGGCGGCCGGACGACACCGGAGCGGGGGTCTGGTCGAACTCGTCGAAGATGGACGGCCCGGACTGACGGACGATCGGCGGACGCGCCATCAGGCGGCCTCGCGAACCAGGATCCGGTCGCACTCCTCGCAGCGGAGCACCTCGTCGGCCGCCGCCGCCTGGTAGGCGGCCAGGGCGCTGGAGGTGGCCTCCAGCTGACAGCCGCCGCAGCGGCGTCCCTGCAGCAGCCCGACCCCCGCGCCCCCGTTGCGTTCGGCGATCCGCTGGTAGAGCGCGACCAGCTCCTGCGGAAGTTCGGTGGCGATCGCGTCCCGGGCGGCGCGCTGCTGGGCCAGGTCGGCGTCGATCTCCGCCACCTGCTCGTTGCGGGCGGCGATCAGGGCGCGCAGCTCGTTCTCGACCTCGGCCCGCTCGGCGACCAGCCGCTCGTGCTCGGCGGTAGCGTTCTCGTGGTTCTCCATCACCTCAAGCTGGATGTCCTCCAGGTCGGAGATCCGGCGCTTCAGGTGCTCGATCTCGTCGATCAGCGCGGTGAGCTGCTTGCCGTCGGTGACCGCACCGGAATCCACCCGCTGCTGGTCGCGGGCCAGCCGCTCGCGCACCGGCACCAGGTCGGCCTCGGCCTTCTGCAGGTCGAGTTCCAGATCCCCCGCCACCGTCGAGGCGGCCACGATCGACTCGGCCACCTGCGCACGGGTCTTCTGCCCCTGGGCGATCCGGGCGTGCTCCGGCAGCGTCCTGCGGCGATGCTCCAGCTGGGCGATCGCGGTGTCCACGGCCTGCAGCTCGAGCAGCTTGTGTTGTGCCTGCGGCGCAGCCTTCATCGAGCCTCCTTGTGTTGTGGCACGACTCTACCGCGAGCCACCGGGCCCTTGCCCGGCGCACATCGGCGCCGCATATGGGTCGGCTTCGACGCCAACCGTGACCGATCCGCGCATCCGCACCGCATACCAGCCCACTTCGAGCCTCCATAAGCGGTGGCTCTGTGCGCAGGGCAACCCCACCGGGGGCGGGGCACGTCATATGCGGCGCGATTGAGCGACGAGCCCTACCCCGCCGGGAGAGCGCGCCGCCGACGGGGCGAACACCGGACCGGGTGCCACGGTGGCCACCCTGCCGTCAGCGATAGGCTGAGTGGTGTGACCGACCAGCCCACCGAACTTCCCAACCGGCAGACCCCGTTCTCCGAGCCCTTCAAGCAGTTCATCTGCCAGGACTGGGCGCCCTACCCGGCCGACCTGCCGGAGCCGCTGCCGGCGACAGCCTGGACGCCGGCCCGCCGCGAGGCGATCGCCGCCCAGTTCCCGGGCGAGCGGCTGGTCGTCCCGGCCGGAGCGTTCAAGGTGCGCTCCAACGACACCGACTTCCGCTACCGGGCACACTCCGCCTTCGCCCACCTGACCGGCCTGGGCGGCGACCGGGAGCCGGACGCGGTCCTGATCATCGAGCCCGACCGGACGGCCGACCTGTACTTCAAGCCGCGGGCGCCGCGCACCGATCCCGAGTTCTACGCCGACGCCCGCTACGGCGAGATGTGGGTCGGCCAGCGCGAGTCGCTGGCCGAGATGGCCGCCCTGACCGGGCTGAACGTGGTCCCGATCGCCGGGCTGGACGAGGCGCTGGCCGCGGGCCTGCCGGAGGTCCCGCTGCGCATCGTCCGGGACGCCGACGAAGCCCTGACCGCCCGGATCGATGCCCTGCGCGGCGCCGCCGGCGTGGATCCGGTCACGGCGACGTTCCGCGACAACGATCTCACCATCGCGCTCAGCGAACTGCGGCTGGTCAAGGACGCCTTCGAGTTGGACGAGTTGCGCGAGGCCTGCCGGATGACCGCCGTCGGGTTCGAGGCGGTCGTCGCCGACCTGCCCGAGGCGGTCCGACGCGGCCGCGGCGAGCGCTGGGTGGAGGGCATCTTCGGGCTGCACGCCCGCCACCAGGCCAACGCGGTGGGCTACGACACCATCGCCGCCGGCGCCGAGCACGCCACCACGCTGCACTGGATCCGCAACGGCGGCGAACTGCGTGAGGGCGACCTGCTGCTGCTGGACGCCGGAGTGGAGGCCGAGTCGCTCTACACCGCCGACATCACCCGCACCCTGCCGGTCTCCGGCCGCTACTCCCCCGCCCAGCGGAAGGTCTACGAAGCGGTGCTGGAGGCCCAGTCCGCCGGGTTCGCCGCCGCCCGGCCGGGCGCCACCTTCTCCGACGTCCATGCCGCCGCGATCACGGTGATCGCCCGCAGGCTCGAGGAGTGGGGCATCCTGCCGGTCCCGGCCGAGCAGTCGCTCGATCCCGAGCAGGGGGGCCAGCACCGCCGCTGGATGGTGCACGGCACCTCCCATCACCTGGGGATCGACGTCCACGACTGCGCGCAGGCCCGGAACGAGAACTACCGGCAGGGGACGTTGCGTCCCGGCATGGTGATCACGGTCGAGCCCGGGCTGTACTTCAAGAGCACGGACCTGCTGGTGCCCGAGGAACTGCGCGGCATCGGTATCCGGATCGAGGACGACATCGCGATCACCGAGGACGGCTGCGAGATCCTCTCCCGGCACCTGCCCCGCGATCCGGACGAGGTCGAGGCCTGGATGGCCGGGATCTGGGCCCGCTGACCGCTCGATCACCCGGAACCGCACCCCGCTGCTGCGGCTCGTCCGCCTCACCGGCGGCGTTCCGTGCGGCCCGCCCGATCGTCCACCTGAACGAAGCCGGCCGGGGTCAGGAGGCGCGGCGGGCCAGGTACTTGTCCACCCGGCTGCGCAGCCGGCGGCTCAGGGCGGGCTCGGCGGCCAGCGCCTCCAGGAGCTGCGGCTGGGTCGTGCCGGCGCGGAAGGCGTAGCCAACGGTGAACTCGTGGTCGGGCACCGAGACCACCTCGATCGGATCGCCCGCGGCGACGCCACCGGGTTCGAGCACCCGGAAGTAGGCACCCGGGACGCCGTGCTCGGTGAACCGGCGGATCCACCGGGGTTCGTCGACGAAGCCGGCGAAGACCGAGCACGGGATCCGCACCCCACTGAGCTCCAGCAGGACCTCCCCCACCCGCCAGCGTTCGCCGATCCGGGCGTTCTGGACGTCCGCGCCGACGGTGGTCAGGTTCTCGCCGAACGCCCCCGCTTCCAGCGGGCGTCCCAGTTCCGCCTCCCAGTGGGCGTAGTCCTCGCGGGCGAAGGCGTAGACCGCCTGGTCCAGCCCGCCGTGGTGATCGAGGTCGGCGATCTCGTCCCCGACCAGGCCGAGCGGCTCGACCCGGATCCGGCCCGCCACCGGGCGCTTGTCGATCGCGGTGCGCTTCAGCGTGCCGTGCTCGGTCGGCTGGATCCGTCCGGTGCTCACCGCTTCCACCCACGCCATGGCGACGAGACTAACGCGCTCCGTTCGACAAATCGGCCTCCAGATCACCCCGCGAAGCCGGTTTCGGCCCTCCGGAGGCAATCTGGAGGTCGATTTGTTCGCTCACGTGCCAGACCTCCGGCAGTTCTCGACAACCATTCCCGAGGCGACGTTCCACCACTGGGCGGATCAGAGCCGAGGGAGGGCGACCGGCCACTAGAGTGCTGCCGTCCGGCACCGTCGTCGGCGCTACCAACCAACTCGCGAGGGAGCACGAAGTTGTCCGATCCGAAGCAGACCAAGGTCGTTCTCGACGAGTCGGAGATGCCGACGCACTGGTACAACATCGTCGCCGACCTGCCGACTCCCCCGCCGCCGCCACTGCACCCGGGCACCAAGCAGCCGCTGACCCCGGACGACCTCGCGCCGCTGTTCCCGATGGGCCTGATCGCCCAGGAGGCCTCCACCGAGCGCTGGATCGAGATCCCGCAGGAGGTGCACGACATCTACCGGCTGTGGCGGCCGTCCCCGTTCTACCGGGCGCTGCGCTTGGAGAAGGCAATCGGCACCACCGCGCGGATCTACTACAAGTACGAGGGTGCCTCGCCGGTCGGTTCGCACAAGACCAACTCGGCGGTGCCGCAGGCCTACTTCAACAAGCTCGAGGGACGCACCCGGCTGACCACCGAGACCGGCGCCGGCCAGTGGGGTTCGGCACTGGCCTTCGCCGCGCAGATCTTCGGCCTGCAGTGCGACATCTGGCAGGTGCGCTCCAGCTATGAGGGCAAGCCCTACCGGCACGTGCTGATGGAGACCTTCGGCGCGCACGTGGTGGCCAGCCCGTCGGAGCTCACCAACGCCGGACGGGCGCTGCGCGAGCAGTTCCCGGACACCACCGGCTCGCTCGGCATGGCCATCTCGGAGGCCGTGGAGGCCGCCGCGACCGACCCGAACGCCGCCTACTCACTCGGCAGCGTGCTGAACCACGTCCTGCTGCACCAGAGCGTGATCGGACAGGAGGCGGTCAAGCAACTCGGGCTGTTCGGTGAGGAGTCGGCCGACTACGTCTTCGGTTGCGCCGGTGGCGGCTCGAACTTCGGTGGCCTGGCGTTCCCCTTCCTACGGGAGAACCTGGAGAACCGGGCGGCGGCCAGGATCATCGCCTGCGAGCCGCAGGCCGCGCCGTCCCTGACCCAGGGCGAGTACCGGTACGACTTCGGCGACACCGCGGGCCTGACCCCGCTGCTGAAGATGTACTCCCTCGGCGCCAACTTCGTCCCCGCTCCGGTGCATGCCGGCGGTCTGCGCTACCACGGGATGGCCCCGCTGGTCAGTCACTGCTACCACGAGAAGCTGATCGACGCGATCGCCGTCCCGCAACTGGAGGCCTTCGAGGCCGGCGTGCTGTTCGCCCGCGCCGAGGGCATCGTCCCGGCCTCGGAGTCGAACCACGCCATCGCCGGTGCGCTGCGCCAGGCCCGCGCCGCCGCCGAGGCCGGAGAGTCTCCGGTGATCGTGATCGGCGTCTCGGGTTCCGGCCAGCTCGACCTGCCGGCCTACTCCGAGTTCCTGGCCGGGGAGATGGTCGACGGCTGATCGAGCACTCGACGACTCAGGCTGTGGGGGCTCCGGGTTCGGGGCCCCCACAGCCCTTTGCTGAACCGGGAAGAGCCAACGAGGACGGTCCCGAGCTTGTCGAAGGGCAGCTTGCAGCACGCTCAGCCACGCCGTGATCAGACCGGCTGGACTACGGAGGTGACGGCGCCCTCGGTCAACCCTGCCTGGTCTCGTCCCCGGGCTCGGCCCGCGGAGCCGGTGCCGCCGGGGGCGCTTCGGCCTCGGGCGGGTAACCCAGGCCGGTGGGCTGCTCTGACGGGGTGCCCGGCGCCGGCCCGGTGGGCGCGGCCGGGCCCCATCCGGCCGGAGGCGGGTAGGCGGGCTGGCCGTAGGGCGGCTGGGGCGGATAGGGCGCGGGGTAGCCGGCGGGCGGATAGCCGGGCGCCTGAGCCGGGTAGCCCTGCGGGGCGATCGGTGGGTAGGGCTGCGGATGGCCGCCGAAGTCGGCCGGCGGGGCGAGCCGCAGATCGAACTGCGAGGCCCGGATGCCCGGCAGGGTGGCCAGCAGTTCCCGTGCCTGGGCGGCGACCTTGTGCTCGCTGAGCAGTTCGTAGCGGGTGGCCACCGTCCGGCTCACCGAGGTGAAGTCGCGCTTGCCCTGGCTCATCCAGTAGCCCAGCACGGCGAAGCCGATCCCGATCACGATGCCGATCAGCAGCGCCGAGACCAGCAGCCCGAGGAAGTTCTCCGGCTGCATGAACAGCCACATGATGAAGGTCACCAGCAGGCCGGTGGAGAGGCCGCTCTGGACGCCCTGCCCGATCACCGTGGCCCAGGTGCGGCGGCCCAGCACCCGCTCGATCGAGCGCAGGTCGGTGCCGACGATGGCCAGGTTCTGCACCGGGAACTGTGCGTCGGCCAGGTGGTCGACGGCCTTCTGGGCCTCCTCGTAGCTGGCGAAGATCCCGACCGACTGCGGAAACTCCAGCTTGAACACATCCGTCACACGCGGGTTCTGCTGGGTCATCGGACCGCCTCCATTCCGGCCGCGCGTCCGCGGGCCACGATCGCCGCGGCGAGTTTCACCCCGGCCTCGTCCACCATCTCATCGTCCACCACGATCGCTCCGACCGCACCTCCGGCGACCGCTGTCGCCTCGGCGTAGGCCTGCTGGATCCGCAACGCCCGCTCGAAGTCGGACGGCTTCGGCGAGTACACCTGGTTGCCGGCCTCGACCTGTGCCGGGTGCAGCACCCATTTTCCGTCGTAACCCAGTGCCGCGCTGAGTTCGGCCGAGCGGCGGAAGCCCTCGACGTCGCGGATCGCGACGAACGGGCCGTCGATCGCCTGCAGTCCGTGGGCGCGGGCCGCGACCAGGATCGACATCAGGACGTGGTGGAAGGCGTCGGCCGGATAGCCGGCCGGCTGGGCACCGACATTGAGCCCACCCATCCCCAGGCTGGCCATGAAGTCACCCGGCCCGAACACCAGGCTCTGCAGCCGCGGGCTGGCGGCGGCGATCTCGTGGACGTGCAGCAGGCCGATCGCGTCCTCGATCTGCACCTCCAGCCCGATCCGGCCGATCGGCAGCCCGGCGGTGTGCTCGACCTGGGTGAGCAGCAGGTCGAGGGCCTGCACCTGGGCGGCGTTCTGGGTCTTGGGCAGTACCAGCGCGTCGATCCGCGATCCGGCGCCGGTGACCACCTCGATCACGTCCCCGTAGGTCCAGGGGCTCTCCCAGCCGTTCACCCGGACGGTCAGCAGCGGCGCCGCGAACTCCCCGGTGTTCAGCGCCTCGACGATCCGCGCCCGCGACTCGACCTTCACCGCCGGCGCGACCGCGTCCTCGAGGTCGAGGAAGAGCGCATCCACGCCCAGCCCCCGCGCCTTGGCGATGAAGCGGTCGGACGAGCCGGGGACGGCGAGCACGGTACGACGGGTTGCTGTCACGACCCCCAGCCTAGGGGCAAGCGCTGTGAGCCTGCTGTGACGCCCGGACCAGGGGCCGGTTCCCTGGTCCACGGTGAGCCCCAGAACCCGCCCCTGGTCCGGCTGACCCAT
>JAEXCA010000194.1 GCA_023393755.1 Actinomycetes bacterium
CCCGCCCCGGGCGGGGCCCCCCCGGGGCGGCGGCCTTCGGGACTGGATCCACGAGACCAGCGACGCGACCACCACTGAGCCGATCAGCAGCACGCCGGTGATGATCTTGATGACTTCGGCGGTGACGCCGACCAACTGCAGGGCGCTGGACAGCACCCCGACCAGCAGCACGCCCGCGACGGCGCCGTACACCACGCCGACGCCACCGAAGACCGAGATTCCGCCGAGCACGACGGCGGCGATGACCTGGAGTTCCAGGCCACTGCCGAGATCCCCCCGGGCGACGCCGCGCAGCAGCGTCCAGTAGACGCCCCCCAGGCCGGAGATCGCGCCGGCCAGGACGAACAGGATGGTGCGGGTCCGCTTGGCGTTGACGCCGGAGAACGCCGCCGCCTGCGGGTTGAGGCCGATGGCGTAGACGCCGCGTCCGAAGACGGAGAAGTGCAGCAGGTAGACGAACCCGGCCAGCAGCACCAGGAAGAACACCATCATGAACGGGATGCCGGTGTGGCCGATCTCGTACTTGGTCAGATCGGTCCAGGCCTGTGGGAACTTGGTCACCGAGGAGGTCCCCAACGCCCCGACGGCGAGGCCGCGGAAGAGCGCCATGGTGCCGATCGTCACGGCCAGGGCCGGCAGGCCGATCCGGGTGACCAGCAGGCCGTTCAGCAGGCCGCACAGCGCTCCCACCACGATCACGGCCAGCATCGCCAGTTCGAAGGGCACCCCGAGGGAGTAGAGCAGGCCGAGCAGCGAGCAGGTCAGGCCGACGATCGAACCCACCGAGATGTCGATGTCGCCGGTGATCATCACCAGGCACATCGGCAGGGCGATGATCAGGGTGACGAAGAAGTTGCGCAGCAGGTTGTAGACGGTCTGCGTCTCGGCGAAGTTGGGGACGGTCAGGCAGGCCACGATCACGGTCCCGACCAGCAGCGCGACGATCGCCATCTCGCGGGTCAGCAGGATCCGCTTCCACAGCGGTTGCCCGTAGTCGGGGTAGTACGCCTGGCTCATGGCGCCATCCTCTCTGCGACCAACCGGCGTTCGTTCCGGACGGCGAGCACCCGGTCGAGGGTGATCGCACCGATGATCAGCGCGCCCACCACGGCCTCCTGCCAGAACGACTGCACCCCCACCATCGGCAGCGCGGCGTTGATCGTGGTCAGCAGCAGGGCGCCGGCCGCGGCCCCCCAGACGGTTCCGGAGCCGCCGACGATCGCGACGCCGCCGATCACCGCCGCGCCGATCGCCTGGAGCTCGTAGCCGGTCCCGGCATTGGAGGCGATGGTGGCGTAGCGGGAGGCGAACATCACGCCGGCCAACCCGGCCAGGCCGCCGGAGATCACGAAGGCCACGAAGGAGAGCCGCCGCGACGGCAGGCCGTAGAGCTCGGCGGCCTGAGGCGCGGAGCCGATCGCGTACAGCTCCCGTCCCGACCGCTGGTTGCGCAGGTACCAGCCCGCCGCCACCAGCACCAGCACCGCCAGCAGGGTCAGCGCCGGCAGCGCGCCCAGCTTCACGTCGTCGCCGAGGTTCACGAAGTCGGGGATCAGCCGCCAGTTGCCGAAGTTCCGGAAGTCCTCGCTGAGATCCTTGGGATTGATCCGGCCGGAGCCGGCCCACATGATGTTGATCCCCCGGAAGACGTACATCGTGCCGAGGGTGATGACCATGCCCGGCACCTTGGCCACGGCCACCAGGCCACCGTTGATGAAGCCGAGGAGGACCCCGAAGCCGATGCCGTAGAGGAAGGCCAGCGCGGTCGGCATCTCCGGCCAGGCGATGTAGGCCGAGCCCACCGCCCAGGCGGTCAGGCCCATCACCGACCCCACCGAGAGATCCACGCTCTTGGTGATGATGACGAAGGCCTCGGCGATCGCCAGGACGACGTAGATCGAGGGATCGAGCAGCAGCGCCCGCCAGCCGTCGCTGCTGAACAGGAAGGTGTGGTTGACGCTGGTCGCGATCGCCGTGATCACCACGGAGGCGAGGATGATCGAGAACTCGCGCCGGCGCAGCACCTTCGCCACCCGGGCGCCGAAGCCCGGCGGGGTGGACGCCCGGGTCGCGGTGGTCGCGCTCACGCCGGCACCTCCTGGGATGAGTGGGTGGCGGCGAACATCACCGATTCCGGCGTCGCCTCCGCTCGTGGCAGCTCGGCGGTGATCCGTCCCTCGTGCATCACCAGCACGCGGTCGGCCATGCCGAGCACCTCGGGCAGTTCGGAGGAGATCATCAGGATGGCCAGGCCCTCGCCGGCCAGTTCCGACATCCGGCGGTGCACCTCGGACTTGGTGCCGACATCGATGCCGCGGGTCGGTTCGTCGATGATCAGCAGCCGGGGCGAGGTGGCCAGCCACTTGGCCAGCACCACCTTCTGCTGGTTGCCGCCGGAGAGGTTGCCCGCGGCGTTGTCCAGCGCCGCGCACTTCACCTCCAGCGCCCTGGCCCACTCCTGGGCGGCGGCGTTCTCCCGGTTGCGGGTGATCACCCCACCGGAGACCAGGCGGCGGCGGATCGCGTCGGTGATGTTGGTCGCGATGGACGACTCCATCACCAGCCCCTGTTGCCGCCGGTCCTCGGGGACGAAGCCGACACCGGCCTTCATCGCGGCCGCCGGATTGCCCTTCGGCAGCGGCCGGCCGTCCAGCAGCGCCTCGCCGGAGGTGTACGGGTCCACCCCGAAGATGGCCCGCACGACCTCGGAGCGTCCCGCCCCGACCAGCCCGGCCAGCGCGACGATCTCGCCGGCGCGGACGGTGAAGCTGATGTCGGCGAACAGCCCGGGCGAGGTCAGCCCCTTCACTTCCAGCACCGGCTCACCGATCGGCGCGTCGATCTTGGGGAAGAGTTCGTCGACGTCGCGGCCGACCATCATCTTCACGATCGCCGGGACATTGGTCCGGCCGATCGGCGAGGTGGCGACGTAGCTGCCGTCCCGCATCACCGTGATGGTGTCGCACAGCACGAACACCTCGTCGAACCGGTGCGAGATGAACATCAGGGCGCGGCCCTCGTCGCGCAGGCTGCGGGCGACGGCGAACAGCCGGTCGACCTCGACCCCGGAGAGCGCCGCGGTCGGCTCGTCCATGATCAGCACCTTGGCGTCCAGCGAGATCGCCTTGGCGATCTCGATGATCTGCTGGTCCGCTATCGAGAGGCCCCTGGCCGGGCGGTCGGGGTCGATCGGGACGCCGAGCCGCTTCAGCAGCTCGACCACCTCGGCCCGCATCGCGGCCCGGTCGATCCGCCCGAAGCGCCCCACCGGCTGCCGTCCCATGAAGACGTTCTCGGTGACCGACAGGTCGGGGAACAGGGTCGGCTCCTGGTAGATCACGGCGATCCCGGCGGCCTTGGCCTCCGCGGTGGAGCGGAAGTCCACCGGCCGGCCCTCCAGTTCCATCGTCCCGGCGTCGCGGTGGTACAGGCCGGCGACGATCTTCACCAGCGTCGACTTGCCGGCCCCGTTCTCACCGACCAGCGCATGGATGGACCCGGGCTGCAGGACGATCCGGCCCTCGCGCAGCGCGACCACCGCACCGAAGCTCTTGGCCACGCCTCGCAGTTCCAGGGTCGGCGTTCCCGACTCGGCCATCCGCGCCCTCCTCGCCGCAGGATTGAAACGTTACACGCTTCCTCCTCAACGTATGGCGGGGGGACGGGGTTGTCAAGCCGCGCTCAGGTCACGATTTGGTAAGCAGAGGACTGCCGCACCACCAACTCCGGCGCCATCCGCACCACACGGTGTTCGTGCGGCTGCTGCGACTCCGCCGCCTCGATCTCGGCGAAGAGCAGGCCGGCGGCGCTGGCGCCGAGTTCGACGCGGGGCTGCCGCACCGACGACAGCGGGACGGCGGCGGCGGCCGCGAAGGCGATGTCGTCGTACCCCACGATCGCGATCTCCTCCGGCACTCTCACCCCCGCCAGGGTGAAGCCCTGCAGCAGCCCGATCGCCAGCAGGTCGTTGAGCGCGAAGACCGCGGTCGGCCGCTCCCGGTCGGGCAGCATCAGCAGTTCGCCGGCGGCTCGGCTGCCCCAGCCGACGTCGAGCAGCTCGGTGGACAGCACCAGCAACGAAGCGTCCGGCACCGCGCCCGCCGCGAGTTCGGCACCCCGGCGCCGATCCCGCACCTGGGACAGTTCCCCCGGCCCGCCGACCACGGCGATCCGGCGATGCCCCTGCTCGAGCAGGTGGGCGATCGCCAGCCGTCCGCCTTCGAGGTCGTCCGCGCCGACCGTGCAGAAGCCCTCCACGCCGGCGGCGCGATCCAGCAGGACGACCGGCATGCCCCGGTTGCGAAGCCGCTCGGCCGCCTCGGCACCGACCCCGATCGGGGCGAGCAGCACCCCCCCGACGCGAAGCTGCTGGAAATGGTTCAGCACGGTCGCCTCGCGATCCAGTCGCTGATCGCTGTTGCCGATGTGCACCGAATAGCCCTGCCGGTAGAGCACGTCCTCCGCCCCCCGGACCATGTCGGCGAAGAACGGATTGGCGATGTCCATCACCACCATGCCGATCGACCGGCTCCGCCCGGCGCGCAACTGGCGCGCGGACTCGTTCCGCACCCAGCCCAGCTTCTCGATGGCCGCCTCCACCCGTTCCCGGGTCGGATCCGTCACCAGTTCCGGCGAGTTCAGCACGTTGGAGACGGTGCCGATCGAGACGCCGGCCAGCGCCGCGACGTCCCTCATGCTCACCGATGCCCGACGGTTCACCTCAGCCTCCTGCCCCAGCGCCGTCCCCAGCCTAGCGGTTGAATCGTCTCAACAGCCGATGGCGCCGAACTGTGTGACAGGTGTCGTCCCGGGTCAGCGGCCGGCGGTGCAGACCGGGGCCAGGTCGCCGTGGTACACCAGCACCGCCGGACTGGACGCGCAGACGGACGCCGACGCGCGCTGGCCCAGCCCGACCGACTCGGGCAGCGCCTGGCCACGGACCCGGGCCTCCATGCCCAGCAGCT
Source organism: Actinomycetes bacterium (assembly GCA_023393755.1). Taxonomy (GTDB): domain Bacteria; phylum Actinomycetota; class Actinomycetes; order Propionibacteriales; family Propionibacteriaceae; genus Propionicimonas. Next base: position 4,965 of record JAEXCA010000194.1, read on the forward strand.
GGTCGATCAGGCTGGGCGGTGCGTCGGTCACGATCCGGGTGTCGTCCGGATCCAGGCCCATCGTCTCGGCGGCGTGCCGGTAGGCGTCCATCACGCCGAGTTCGACGTCGATCAGCCCGTGCTCGACCGCGGTCTTCGGGTCGAAGATGTGCGCGCCGAGGGTGTCGGTGATGAAGGACGGTTCCAGCTCGCGCGCCGTCGCCACCCAGCCGACGAAGTCGTCGTACATGTTCTGGATCGCGCCGGTGAACACCGCGCGCTCCTCCTCCGTCATGTCCCGGAACGGATTGCCGAAATCCTTCCCGCGGCCCATCGTCAGGTACTCCTGGGTGATCCCGCCGGTGGTGACCACGCCCGGTTCGAGGATGGTCCCGCTGATCTCGGTGACATCCCGGTACCGGCTGATCGGGCCGTAGATCACGCCGATGCTGCCGATCAGAGACCCGTGGTCGGCGATGATCTCGTCCGCTCCCGCCATCGCGTACATGCCGCCCGAGGCCGACATGCCCTGGACGAACGCCACCACCTTCTTGCCGGTGCGTTCCTGGTAGCGGGTGACCGCGTCGGCGATCGCCTTGGAGCCGTTGATGCTGCCGCCGGGGGTGTTGAGCAGCAGCATCAGGCCGTCGGTGTCCTCCCCGAGGTCATCGATCGCGGCGGCCACCTCGTAGCCGTAGGTTCCGCCGGTCAGCGTCGCGCCGTCGGTGGGATCGGCCAGGATCGTGCCGGTGACCGAGAAGGCATGGACCGTCCGGCCGGCGGTGGGCGAGCCCCACACGGTCTGGACGCCGGGCGTCGCCGCGGCCGCGCCGCCCGCCCCGGCCAGCAACCCGAACAGCAGCGAGCTGACGATCATCCCGATCACCAGGGTGGCGCCCAGTCCGATGCCGATCCCGGAGCCGATGCCGAACCCGCGACCGAAGCCGCCCTTGGCGGGCTGAACGGGCGCCACCGGGTAGGGCACCGGAGCGTGGGAGGGCGCCGGCC
>JAEXCA010000045.1 GCA_023393755.1 Actinomycetes bacterium
GTCGACCCCGACCTGTTGCCGCAGACCCTCGGGGTGCTGCGGACCCGCGCGCGGGCGATCGGTGTCGAGGTGGTGCAGCAGCCGCTGGCCGCCGAGTTGCCGGAGGATCTGCTGGCCGTGGTGGTGCAACTGCCCGGCGCGAGTGGCCACGTCCGTCCGGTGGCGGAGCTGACCGCCCTCGCCGACGCGGCGCATGCCCGAGGTGCGCTGGTGATCGCGGCCTGCGACGTGCTGGCGCTGACCGTGCTGACCGCGCCGGTCAGCTGGGGGGCCGACCTGGTCGCCGGCTCCACCCAGCGGTTCGGCGTCCCGCTGTTCTACGGCGGCCCGCACGCCGGCTACCTGGCCGTCCGGGCCGGGCTGGAGCGGCAGCTGCCCGGCCGGCTGGTCGGGCTGTCGAGGGACGCCGACGAGGTGCCGGCCTACCGGCTGGCCTGGCAGACCCGCGAGCAGCACATCCGGCGGGAGAAGGCGACCTCCAACATCTGCACCGCCCAGGTCCTCCTGGCCATCGTGGCCGCGCTCTACGCCGTCCACCACGGGCCGGAGGGGCTGACCTCGATCGCCACCGAGACCCACCACAAGGCCCGCCGCCTGGCCGGAATGCTGGCGGCCGCCGGCTACGAGCTGGATTCGCGGCAGTTCTTCGACACCGTGGTGGCAACCGCGACCGGACGGGCCGCCGACCTGGGGGCGGCCGCCCGCGGCCGGGGCATCCACCTGCGGCCGGTGGACGCCGACCGGGTCGGGCTGAGCGTGGGCGAGGACACCACCGAGGCCGACCTGGCGGCGCTCGCCGCCGTGTTCGGTGGCTCGCTGGAGCCGGACCCGGTGGGCGACCTCGCCGACCAGGCGCGCGATCTGCCGTTCTGCACCCACCCGGTGTTCACCCGCTACCGCAGCGAGACCGAGTTCCTGCGCTACCTGCGCACCCTGGCCGACCGCGACTTCGCGCTGGACCGCGGGATGATCCCGCTGGGATCGTGCACGATGAAGCTCAACCCGGCTGCCGCCCTGGAGCCGATCAGCTACCCGGGGTTCGCCAACCTGCACCCGTTCGTCCCGGCGTCCGATGCCGCCGGGTTCCGCGAGCTGATCGACGAACTGGGGCGGTGGCTGGCCGCGATCACCGGCTACGACCAGGTGAGCGTGCAGCCCAACGCCGGCGCCCAGGGGGAGTTGGCCGGGCTGCTGGCGATCCGCAGCTACCACACGGCCCGGGGGGAGGCGGATCGGACCGTCTGCCTGATCCCGGCCTCGGCACACGGAACCAACGCCGCCTCGGCCGCGATGGCCGGGCTGTCGGTGGTGGTGGTGGCGACCGCGTCCGACGGTTCGGTCGACCTGGACGACCTGCGGGCCAAGCTGGCGGCGAACGCCGGACGGGTGGCCGCCGCCATGGTGACCTACCCATCCACCCACGGGGTGTTCGAGACCGGGATCACCGAGATCTGCGAACTGGTCCACGCCGCCGGTGGGCAGGTGTACGTCGACGGCGCCAACCTCAATGCCCTGATGGGACTGGCCGGGCCGGGCAGGTTCGGCGCCGATGTCAGCCATCTCAACCTCCACAAGACCTTCGCCATCCCGCACGGTGGCGGTGGTCCGGGGGTCGGGCCGGTGGCCGTGAAGGCGCACCTGGCGCCCTATCTGCCGAACCACCCGGTGGTTGCCGACGCCGGACCGGCCTCCGGCTACGGCCCGATCAGCGCCGCGCCCTACGGCTCGGCGGGCGTACTGCCGATCAGCTACGCCTTCATCGCGATGATGGGTGCCGACGGATTGAAGCAGGCCTCCCAGCTGGCGATTCTGAACGCCAACTACGTCGCCGACCGGCTGTCCCGGCACTACCCGATCCGCTACACCGGCGCCGCCGGGCTGGTCGCCCACGAGTGCATCGTCGACTTCAACGAACTGAGCAGGCGTTCCGGGGTCAGCGTCGAGGACGTCGCCAAGCGGCTGATCGACTACGGCTTCCACGCTCCGACGATGAGCTTCCCGGTGGCCGGCACGCTGATGGTCGAACCGACCGAGAGCGAGTCGCGCACCGAACTCGACCGGTTCTGCGCCGCGCTGGCCTCGATCCGGGCGGAGATCGACGCCGTCGCCGACGGCACCTGGCCGAAGGACGACAACCCGCTGGTGAACGCACCGCACCCGCTCGCCCGGGTGGCGGCGTCGGAGTGGCCGCACCCGTACTCCCGTGAACAGGCCGGCTTCCCGGCCGGCAACCCGCGGGGACCGGTGGCCGAGGGCGGCGCGGAGAAGTACTGGCCGCCGGTCGGCCGGATCGACAACGCCTACGGCGATCGCAACCTGAGCTGCACCCTGGGCTAGTCATGATCGCGTGGTGGGAACGTTTCTCGAAGCAGCCGCTGGTCGCGCACCTGCTGCGGGCCGTCGAGCGGTTCAACCTCCGCGGCGGCTCCCAGCTCGCGGCGGCGATCGCCTACTTCTCCGTCCTGAGCCTGGTGCCCATCCTGATGCTCGGGTTCGCCCTGCTCGGGCTGACCCTGACCGTGCTCATGCCGGACGCGCTCACCAGCATCGTCAACAACGTCAAGGAGATGCTGCCCGGCAATGACGAGATCAGCAGGCAGATCGTCGGGATCATCGAAGGCGCCCTGCGCAACTGGCTGGCGACCCTGCTCACCGGTTCGTTGATCGGCTTCTGGTTCGGCTCGAACTGGATCGGCAACCTGAAGCGGGCCGCCCGGCTGCTGATGCGCAGCGATGTCGACAACCCGGGGAAGCTGCTGCCGCTGCCACTGGACCTGCTGGCGAACTTCGCGGGCCTGATCGGGCTCTTCGTGGGCGTGGTGGTCACCTTCGGTGCCTCGTCGGCGGCCTCCACCCTGACCGAGCAGGTCGGCCGGCTGCTGGGGATCGACCACGGCTCGGGTTGGTCGCTGCTGTTGCGCGTGGTGGGCCTGCTGATCTCCTTCGCGGCCGGCACCGGGCTGTTCTGGCTGCTGTTCTCCTGGTTCGCCCCCGAACCCATCCCCGGCGGTCATCTCTGGGTGGGTTCGGCCGTCGGATCGGCCGGGCTGCTGGTCCTGCAGCTGGCCGCGGGCCTGTTGGTGAAGGCGTTCTCCGGCAACCTGGCAGCGGGCGTGTTCGGCAGCACGATCATCGTGATGCTGTTCCTCAACCTCTTCGCCACCCTGATCCTGTTCATCGCGGCCTGGCTGGCCACCGAGGCCGAACCCGAACCCGAGGCCGAACCGGTGGTGGAGGTCGAGCCGGAGCCGGTCGAGACCCGGCCGGGCCAGCTGTACGTGTCGGCCAAGGTGGCGGAGCAGTCCATGGGCGCCGGGCTGAAGGCCGGCTACGTGGTGGGCGCCGCCACCGGCCTGGGGCTGGGCGCGATCCTGGTGGGCGGACTGCGGGCGTTGTTCGGCAGGCGTCCCCGATGAGCGTGTCGCAACGCGGCCTGGTCGAACCCTTCCACGTCATGGAGGTGGTCAAGGCGGCCACCGAACGGCAACGGACGCACGGCGACGCGATCGCGCTCTGCGTCGGGCAGCCGGGGACGCCGGCGCCGGCGCCGGTGCTGGCCGCCGCCTCGTCCGCGCTGGGCCGGCAGCAACTCGGCTACACCGAGGCGGCGGGGGTCTGGGAGTTCAGGCAGCGGATCGCCCGGCACTACGCCGAGGCCTACGGAGCCGAGGTCGATCCGGCCGAGGTGATCGTCACCACCGGTTCGTCCGGTGGCTTCCTGTTGACCCTGCTGGCCGCCTTCGACGCCGGCGAGCTGGTCGCGATGACCCGTCCGGGCTACCCCGCCTACCGCAACGACATCCTCAGCGTGGGCTGCCGGCTGCTGGAGCTGCCGGTGGGGGAGCGGACCCGCTACCAGCCCAGCGTCGCGCTGCTGGAGGCGCTGCCGGAGAAGCCGCGCGGGCTCGTCCTGGCCAGTCCGTCCAACCCCACCGGGACGATCATCGACGCCGCCGAACTGGCCGCCATCGCGGCCTGGTGCCTGGCCAACGACTGCCTGCTGATCAGCGACGAGATCTACCACGGCATCTCCTACGGCCGGCCCTGCGCCAGCGCGCGCCAGTTCGGTACCGGAGCCGTCGTGGTGGGCTCGCTCAGCAAGTACCACTCGATGACCGGCTGGCGGATCGGCTGGCTGCTGCTGCCGCCGGCGCTGCGGCGTCCGGTCGAACTGCTGCAGGGCAACCTGGCGATCTGCGCCCCGGCGCTCTCCCAGGTCGCCGGGCTGGCCGCCTTCGAGCCCGCCTCCAGGGTGGAACTGGACGACCACGTGGCCCGGTACGCCGTCAACCGCGAGCTGCTGTTGCGCCGGCTACCCGAGCTCGGGATCACCACCTTCGCGCCGCCGGACGGCGCCTTCTACGCCTACTGCGACGTCCGCCACCTGACCGACGACAGCCAGCGCTGGTGCGAAGACGTGCTGGCTGCCACCGGCGTGGCGCTGGCGCCCGGTCGCGACTTCGACCCGGTGGACGGCCACCGCATGGTCAGGCTCAGCTTCTGCGGCCAGACCACCGAACTGGACGAGGCACTCGATCGCCTGGCGACCTACCTGACGTAACCGGTCCCTGAGCATGCTCGATGTCGACCAGGCGGACGCGCTGAGCGACGGCAGTCCGGCGTCTCCACGGCGTTGGTGGTGATCGCCATGATCGCCGGCCTCTCCGGCGCCCGGATGCTGACCGACCCGGAGTGGGCGTTCACCCGCCCCGGCCCGCCACCCTCGCGCTTGCCAAAGCGCGCCGGCTGCTCGCCTTCCGCCGACCGGAGAAGCGGGACCCAGGAGGAGTGACGCGCATCCACGCCGCATACGCCGACAGCTCGCGAACTGACACCGCCCAACAGCTCATTGGCACCGCATACCAGCACGTTCTGAGGGCTGATAACCGGCGCTCAGGCGCGGACCACGCCACGGGCTGCCGAACCGGCAGCCGTAGGCGGCGTCAGTGCGCGCGATCGACCCCGACGAAGGTTGTCAGTGCTCGGCGGGCGGAGCGGGAACCGGCGCCGGCTGGCCGATCTCGGCGAGCAGGTCGAGGTACCACTGCTGGGTGATGTCGAACGGCTTGCCACCGGCGATCCGGTCGAAGGCGATCACGCTGAGTTCGTCGTTGGCGTCCTCGTCGTGGCCGATCACGCCCGGGTTGCCGGCCAGAGCCGAGTCGACCGCCAGGTCGGTCATCGACCTGATCAGCGCCAGGTCGTACTCGTTGGCAGCGGCCGAGCGGGAGTAGTAGCCCGACTTCTGCACCAGCACCTTCTCGGCCTTGAGCATCCCGGCGAACTGCTTGCTGAACCAGTTGCCCGGGTTGATCCGCTCCAGCCGGATGTGGCCGAAGGCGTCGCGGGCGACCTCTTCGCCGTTGCGTTCCAGCTCGGCGACGATGTCGGCGATGCCGGCGCCCTCGGAGAGGAAGATGTTCACGCAGCCGACCTCGTCCATCACCTTGAGCAGGCGCTCGGCCTCGGCCTTGATGTCGATCACAGCCTCCGGCAGCAGCACCGCGTGGACGTCCCAGGCTTTCGAATCCAGTCCGATCTCGGGCAGCCACTGCTGCTCGTTGATCCAGGCGTGGTACTTGTCGGCGGTGGCGGCGGTGAGCCAGCCGCAGTTGCGTCCCATCACCTCGTGGACGATCAGGATGCGGGTACCCGCGTTGTGTTCGGCCAGCACGTTCTTGGCGAACCGGGCGCCCATCTCGGCGGCGGTGTCGGCGCCGAGGGACTGCTTGATCGGGTAGACGTCGTTGTCGATCGTCTTCGGCAGGCCGACCACGGTCAGGCCGTAGTCGTGCTCGGCCAGGTAGGCGGCCAGATCGGCGGCGGTGGTGTTGGTGTCGTCGCCACCGATGGTGTGCAGCACGTCCACCCCGTCGGCGACCAGCCGGTCGGCGGCCACCTTCAGCGGGTTCTCACCCTCGGCGACCAGGCCGCGCTTGACCAGGTCCTTGGCGTTGGTCAGCTTCACCCGGGAGTTGCCGATCGGTGAACCGCCGTAGCGGTGCAGCAGCGCGGCGTTGTCCCGGACGACCTGGGTGACCGGCAGGTAGTCGCCGGTGAGCAGGCCCTGGTAGCCGTTCTTGTAGGCGATGATCTCGACCTCGGGCGCCAGCTGGGTGTAGCGCTCGATCAGCCCGCCGATGGCGGACGAGAGGCACGGGGCGAAACCGCCGGCGGTGAGCAGGGCGACTTTCTGAACCATCGGAGCAGATCCATTTCAGTAGGGGTCGGACAACGTCTTCAGCCTACTGGGAAGGCCCGGGCGGTGCTCGGCGTCCGACGGATCCCGATCCTGCCGCAGGGGTGTTCCCGGACGGGCCGCCGGGTGCACAATGGTCGCTCCACCCACCCCGGGAGGCTTCATGCGCGACGAACGCGGCCAGGCACTGTCGGTCTTCGTGGCGATGTCCATGCTCGGGCTGCTGCTGGTCTGCGGCCTGGTGGTGGACGGCGGCGCGCAGGCCCACGCCGCGCGCCGGGCGCAGACCGCGGCCGCGCTGGCCGCC
>JAEXCA010000229.1 GCA_023393755.1 Actinomycetes bacterium
GCCCTGCCCGGCCCGCTTCCGCCGGGCTGGCGGATCGCGCTGCTGGCGGCGGCCGCGCTGCCCTTCGCCTGGCTGCGCCGTTGGCCGTTGGCCACCCTGATCGTCAGTTCCCTTCCGGTGGTGGCGCTGCTGGCCCTCGGCGAGGGCACCGCGGTGATCGGCGCGGCGCTGTTCCTCGCCGCCTACACGGTTGCCGCCCGGTCCCCGGGCGGGGTGACGGCCTTCGCCGCCGGCTACTGCGGCCTGGTGCTGGTGGCGATCGCGATCGTCGCCCCGGAACGCTTCGGCTGGGGGGTCGCCACCACCAACCTGGCACTGTTCGCCGGTGCCTTCGGGCTGGGCCGGGCCGCCAGGTCACGCGCCCGCACCGTCGCGTTGCTCGCCGAGCGGGTGAGCGAGGCCGAACAGGCACGGACCGCGGCGGCCGAGGCGGCCGTCACCGCCGAGCGGCTACGGATCGCCCGCGAGCTGCACGACGTGGTGGGCCATTCGCTGGGCGTGATCGCGCTGCAGGCCGGGGTGGGAGCCCGGGTGGTGGATTCCGATCCGGCGGCGGCCGGGGAGGCGCTGCGGGCGATCGCCGAGCGCAGCCGGGCGTCACTGCAGGAGGTACGGCAGATCCTCGGCGCCCTGCGGGACCCGGCCGAGGATCCCGCCGGGGCTCCCGGCCTGGCCGACCTGGACGGGCTGCTCGAGGAGTTCGCCGTGGCCGGGCTCCGGGTGGGGACCAGCATCGTCGGGGAGCCCCGGCCACTGCCGCCGGCGATGGACCTGACCGCCTACCGGATCCTGCAGGAGGCGCTGACCAACGTGCTGAAGCACTCCCGCGCCGGCACCGCCCGGGTGGAGATCGGCTATCTGCCCGATACCGTGCGGCTGATCGTCACCGATGCCGGGCCGGCGGCGTCCAGCCCGTCCGGGGGTGGTCACGGACAGGTCGGGATGCGGGAACGGGTGTCGGTCTGGGGCGGCACGCTGCGCTACGGGCCGAGGCCGGACGGCGGCTACCAGGTGCTGGCAGAGTTGCCGGGCGGGCAGGAGGAGTCATGATCCGGGTCGGAGTCGCCGACGACGAGGCGCTGGTGCGGGGCGGCCTGGCCGTGCTGCTGCGCCACGAGCCCGGCTTCGAGGTGGTGGGCGAGGCCGCGGACGGCGTCGCAGCCGTCGCGCTGGCCCGGCTGCACCACCCGGACGTGCTGCTGATGGACATCCGCATGCCGGGGGTGGACGGCCTGGAGGCCACCCGGCGGATCGTCGCCGATCCGGCCACGGCCGGCACCCGGGTGCTGATCCTCACCACCTTCGACCACGACGAGAACGTCTTCGCGGGGCTGCGCGCCGGGGCCAGTGGTTTCCTGCCGAAGGACACCGAGCCGGAGCGGCTGCTGGACGCGCTCCGCGTGGTGGCCGCCGGCGAGGCGCTGCTGGCGCCGCGGGCCACCCGCCGGCTGATCGAGGAGTTCCGTCGCCGGGTTCCGGTACCCCCTCCCGCAGGTTCCGCCGCGGTGGAGCGGCTCACCGAACGCGAGATCGAGGTGCTCCAGGTGATCGCCGGCGGGCTGACCAACGCCGAGATCGCCGAGCAGTTCTGCGTCAGCTACGCCACCGTGAAGACCCACGTCAGCCGCCTGCTCACCAAGCTGGACGCGCGCGACCGGGCACAGCTGGTGATCTTCGCCTACGAGCACGGGCTGACCGCGTCGCACGACTGACGCGCGACCGGTCCCGGGGGCTCAGCCGGCGGCGATCGCGGCCCGAAGCTCGCCGAGCTGCGCCGCCACCGCCTCGGGTGCGGTGCCGCCGCGGGCATTGCGGGCGGCGACCGAGCCTTCGACGGTGAGGACGTCCAGCACCTCGGCGGTCAGTTCCGGCGAGATCGCGGCCAACTGCCCGACCGTCAGGTCGCCGAGTTCCAGACCGCGGGCTTCGCAGTACTTCACCGCGGCACCGGCGATCTCGTGGGCCACCGCGAACGGCACCCGGCGGCGGACCAGCCAGTCGGCCACATCGGTCGCCAGGGAGAAGCCCCGGGGGGCGAGCGCCGCCATCCGCCCGGTGTCGAAGGTGAGGGTGGCCACCATGCCGGCGACGGCGGGCAGCAGGACGGCCAACTGGTCGAGCCCGTCGAAGACCGGCTCCTTGTCCTCCTGCAGATCACGGTTGTAGGCCAGCGGCAGGCCCTTCAGGGTGGCCAGCAGGCCGGCCAGGTTGCCGATCAGCCGGCCGGCCTTGCCGCGGGCCAGTTCGGCGACGTCGGGGTGCTTCTTCTGCGGCATGATCGAACTGCCGGTCGACCAGGCGTCCGCCAGCCGAGCGAAGCCGAACTCGTGGGTGCACCACAGGATGACGTCCTCGGCCAGGCGGGAGACGTCCACCGCGATCTGGGCCAGGACGTAGGCCTGCTCGGCGACCAGGTCGCGGGCGGCGGTGCCGTCGATCGAGTTGGGGACGCTGCCGGCGAAGCCCAGGTCGGCCGCCACCAGGTCGGGGTCGAGGCCGAGCGAGGTGCCGGCCAGGGCGGCCGAGCCGTAGGGGCTGAGCGCCAGCCGGGCGTCCAGGTCGCGCAGCCGCTGCAGGTCGCGCCCCAGCGGCCAGGCATGGGCCAGCAGGTGGTGGCTGAGCAGCACCGGCTGGGCGTGCTGCAGGTGGGTCCGGCCCGGCATGATCGCGCCCAGGTGGGCCTCGGCCTGCCCGGCCAGCGCCTCGATCACCGCGGTCACGTCGGCGGCCAGCACCTGGTTCGCCTCCCGCAGGTGGAGCCGGATCAGGGTGGCGATCTGGTCGTTGCGGGAGCGGCCGGCGCGCAGCCGCCCGCCGAGTTCGGCGCCGACCCGCTCGATCAGGCCGCGTTCCAGGGCGCCGTGGACGTCCTCGTCGGTCTCCGCCGGGCCGAAGTCGCCCGACACCACGTCCGCCTCCAACCGGTCGAGCCCGGCCAGCATCCCGGCGAGTTCGTCGTCGGTCAGCAGCCCGGCGGCACGCAGCGCCCGGGCGTGGGCGCGGGAACCCGCCAGGTCATGGCGGGCCAGCCGCCAGTCGAACTGGGTCGACCTGCTGAGCGCGAACATCGCCTCGGCCGGCCCACCGGCGAACCGGCCACCCCAGAGGCGGCCGTCGGCGATCGAGGAATCCATCTCTTCTCCAGTTTCTTGGTTCACCCCTCGTCCCGTTCGACGCTTCGACGGGCTCAGGGTGAACCAGGGATCGTACTAGGTCGCGGAGAGGCCCAGCAGGGTCTCCGCCATGGCCTGACCGCCCTCGGGGTCGCGGGTGATCAGCATCACGGTGTCGTCCCCGGCGATGGTGCCGAGCACGGCCGCCCAGCCGACCCGGTCGATCGCGGAGGCGAAGAACTGGGCGGCTCCGGGCGGCGTCCGGGCCACCACCAGGTTGGCCGAGGCCTCCGCCGAGAGCAGCAGTTCGCCGCACAGCCGGGCGAGCCGGGCGAGCGCCGCCGACGCCGAGGCCGCGGGGGCGTCGCCGGCCAGCAACGCGTACCGGAACTGGCCGTCGGCGGTGCGCACCCGGACCGCGCCGAGTTCGAGCAGGTCCTTGCTGAGCGTGCCCTGGGACACCGGGAGTCCCTCCTCCGCCAGCCGGCCGGCCAGCTCGGTCTGGCTGGCGATCGCGTCGCGTTCGATCAGCTCGGCGATCCGGGCCTGCCGGGCGGTCTTGGTCAGCGGGCTGCGCGGCTCGCTCATGCGCTCACCCTGCCGCCTCGAGCAGACCGGGCAACGCGGCGACGAAGTCGTCGAGACCTTCGGCGGGCACCACCAGCGGGGGGGCGATCCGCAGCACCTCCGGACGCGGGGAGTTGATCACGAACCCCGCGTTCAGCGCGACCTCGGCCACCGCGGCACCGATCGGGCGGGTCAGCACGATGCCGCGCAGCAGGCCGCGTCCCCGCACCGTGACGATGTGCGGGTGGCGTAGCGCCTCGACCCCGGCGGCCAGCCGCTCCCCCAGTTCGGTCGCGCGCCGCAGCAGCCCGTCCCGTTCGATGATGCCCATCACCGCCAGGCCGGCGGCGGCGGCCACCGGGTTGCCGCCGAAGGTGGTGCCGTGGCTGCCCGGCTGCAGCAGGTCGGCGGCCCGTCCGGTGGCCACGCAGGCGCCGATCGGGAAGCCGTTGCCCAGGCCCTTGGCGTAGGTGACGATGTCGGCGGTGATCCCGGACGGGGCGCTGGCCAGCCAGTCGCCGCAGCGGCCCATCCCGGTCTGCACCTCGTCCAGCCACAGCAGCGCACCCACCGCCTCGGTGAGTTCCCGCGCCCTGGCCAGGAAGCCGGTCGGCGGTTCGACCACGCCGTTCTCGCCCTGGATCGGCTCGACGATCACCGCCGCGACGGTGTCGTCCAGTTCGGCGGCCAGCGCCTCGGCGTCGCCGTAGGGGACGAAGACCACCTCGCCGGGCAACGGCTCGAACGGCTCGCGGTACTTCGGGTTCGAGGTCAGCGCCAGGGCGCCCAGCGAACGGCCGTGGAAGGACCCCTCCATCGCGACCAGCTTCCGGCGTCCGGTCAACCGGGTGATCTTGAACCCGGCCTCGTTGGCCTCGGTGCCGGAGTTGGTGAAGAACACCCGCGCGGTGGTCCCGGGGTGGTTCGCGACCGTGATCGCGGCCAGGCGCTCGGCCAGCGCCACCTGGGTGGGGGTGGCGAAGAAGTTCGAGACGTGACCCAGGGTGGAGAGCTGGGACGAGATCGCGCCCAGCACCTGCGGGTGGGCGTGGCCCAGCGCGTTCACCGCCAGCCCGGCGAGCAGGTCGAGGTAGCGCCGGCCGTCGGCGTCCCACAGGTGGGAGCCCTCACCACGGACGAACACCCGCTTCGGCGCTCCGAAGGTGTTCATCATCACCGCCTGGTACCGGCTGGTGACCGCGGCGTTGCCGCCCTCGACGCCCTGGACCGTCATGCTGTGACCTCCGTGGTCTCGACAGGTGAGTTCACCACCATGGTGCCGTTGCCCTCGTCGGTGAAGATCTCCAGCAGCACGGCGTGCGGCACCCGGCCGTCGATCACGGTGGCGCGGGAGACACCGCCGCGGACCGCCTGCAGGCAGGCCTCCATCTTGGGGATCATGCCCGAGGCCAGCCCCGGCAGCATCGCCGCCAGGGCGGCGGCGTCGATCTGGCGGATGATCTCGGTGCTGTTCGGCCAGTCGGCGTACAGCCCCTCGACATCGGTGAGCACCACCAGCCGCTCCGCCTCCAGCGCGACCGCCAGGGCCCCGGCGGCGGTGTCGGCGTTGACGTTGTGCACCTGGCCGTCCTCGTCGGGAGCGACGGTGGCGACCACCGGGATCCGGCCGGCGGCGATCAGGTCGAGCACCGCCTCCGGCCGCACCTCGGTGACCTCGCCGACCAGGCCGAGGTCGACCTGCTCGCCGTCCACCTCCAGGCCCTTGCGCTCGGCGGTGAGCAGCCCGGCGTCCTCCCCGGAGAGGCCGACCGCCAGCGGCCCGTGGGCGTTCAGCAGACCGACCAGTTCGCGGTTGACCTGCCCCATCAGCACCATCCGGACCACGTCCATCGCCTCCGGGGTGGTCACCCGCAGCCCGCCGCGGAACTCGCTGGCGATCCCCAGCCGCTTCAGCATGGACGAGATCTGCGGCCCGCCGCCGTGCACCACCACCGGCCGGACGCCGACGGTGTGGAGGAACACGATGTCCTGAGCGAAAGCGGCCTTCAGGGAGTCGTCGATCATGGCGTTGCCGCCGTACTTGATCACCATCACCCTGCCGACGTACTGCTCCAGCCAGGGCAGCGCCTCGATCAGGATCGAGGCCTTGGTGAGCGCATCGGTGGTCATGTGGCGTACTCCGCGTTCTCTTTGACGTAGTCGTAGGTGAGGTCGTTGGTCCAGATCGCCGCCGACTCGGCGCCGGCGTGCAGGTTCACCTCGACCAGCACCTCCCGTCCGGCCAGGCTCACCTGGGAGCGGTCCGCGCCCAGCTGGCCGCCGACGAAGACGTCGACGCCGTTGAAGGACACGTCCACCTGCTCGGGCTCGAAGGCCGCGGCGGTCGTGCCCGCGGCGGCCAGCACCCGGCCCCAGTTCGGATCGTTGCCGAAGATCGCGCACTTGAACAGGTTGCTCCGCGCGATGGCCCGGGCCACCTCGAGGGCGTCGGCCTCGGTGGCGGCGCCGGTCACCCGCACCTCGATGTCGTGGGCGGAGCCCTCGGCGTCGGCCAGCAACTGCCGGGCCAGGGAGGCGCAGACGCCTGTCAGCGCCTCGCCGAACTCGGCCGGGTCGGGGGTCACCTGGGAGGCCCCGCTGGCCAGCAGCAGGACGGTGTCGTTGGTCGACATGCAGCCGTCGGAATCCGTCCGGTCGAAGGTGAAACCGGTCGCGGTGCGCAGCGCCGGGTCCAGTTCGCCGGAGGGGACCACGGCGTCGGTGGTGATCACCACCAGCATGGTCGCCAGGGCCGGGGCGAGCATTCCCGCGCCCTTCGCCATGCCGCCGATCGTCCAGCCGGCCGGCGATTCGTGCACCGCCTGCTTCGCGACGGTGTCGGTGGTCATGATCGCCTCGGCGGCGGACGGGCCGCCGGCGCCGGAGAGATCCTGGGCGGCCAGCTGGATGCCGTTCAGCACCGTCTCCATCGGCAGCCGGACACCGATCAGCCCGGTCGAGCAGACCGCCACGTCCTCGACCGCACAGCCCACCTCGGCCGCCGTCCACTCGGCCATCTGGCGGGCGTCGGCCAGCCCGGCGTCCCCGGTGCAGGCGTTGGCGCCGCCGGAGTTCAGCACCACCGCGGCCAGCCGCGGGGTGGCCAGCGCCTGCCGGCTCCACTGCACCGGTGCGGCCTGGAACCGGTTGGACGTGAACACGCCGGCGGCGTGCGCGTCCGGCCCCTGGTTCACCACCAGGGCCAGGTCGGGACGTCCGGAGGCCTTGATGCCGGCGGTCACCCCGGCGGCGACGAAGCCCTTTGCTGCGGTCACGCTCATGGCGCCACTCCCACGGTGGTGAGGCCGGCGGTCTCCGGGAGACCCAGGGCCAGGTTGATGGATTGGACGGCGGCACCGGCGGTGCCCTTGACCAGGTTGTCGAGCGCGCAGATCGCCACCACCCGGCCGGCCCGCTCGTCGACCGCCAGCTGCAGCAGCGCGGTGTTGGCGCCCAGCGTGGCGGCGGTGGTGGGCCACTGGCCCTCGGGCAGCAGGTGGACGAACGGCTCGTCGGCGTAGGCCTGTTCCCAGACCTCACGCACCTGGGACGCGGCGACCCCGGCGGCCAGCCGGGCGGTGCAGGTGGCCAGGATGCCGCGGGCCATCGGCACCAGGGTCGGGGTGAAGCTGATCCGGATCTCGGCACCGGTGCTCTTGGCCAGGTTCTGCTCGATCTCGGGGATGTGCCGGTGCACCCCACCGACCGAGTACGGGCTGGCCGCGCCCAGGATCTCGGAGGCCAGCAGGTACGGCTTGAGCGCCTTGCCGGCGCCGCTGACACCATTGGCCAACACGGCGACCAGATCGGTCGGCTCGATAACTCCGGCGGCGATTCCGGGCGCGAGGGCGAAGGTCACCGCGGTCACATTGCAGCCCGGCACCGCCAGCCGGTTGGCCCCGGCCAGCCTGTCCCGCTGCCGGGCGCCGTCCGCCAGCAGCAGCTCGGGCATGCCGTAGGTCCAGGTGCCGGGGTGCTCGCCGCCGTAGTAGGCCCGCCAGGCCTCGGCCGACTCCAGCCGGTGGTCGGCACCCAGATCGACCAGTACCGAACCGGGTGAGGCCAGCTCAAGCTCGGCGGCGATCTCCCCCGAGGCGCCGTGCGGCAGGGCCAGGCAGATCACGTCGTGGCCGGCCAGGGCGTCCGCCGTGGTGTCGCCGATCACCCGGTCGGCCAGCGGCAGCAGGTGGGGATGATGTGCTCCCAGCCGGTCGCCCGCCGACGACTTGGCGGTCAGCGCGCCGATCTCGAACTCGGGATGGTTGAGCAGAATGCGCAGCGTCTCGCCACCGGCGTACCCGGTCGCGCCCGCCACAGCCACAGAGAAGGTCACGGAATGACTATGCCAGAGACGGAATGAATATTCCAATCAATGCACTGACTATTCTCGATTCATGGCACGGCTCCTGACAGCGCTCGTGGCGGCGCTGTTCCTGGCCGCCTGCACCGGGTCTCCGCCGTCCCCACCCACGTCCCGCGTCCCATCGGCGCCCTCCGGCCCATCGGCGACCACCCCCGGGTGCACCCCCGATTCCGCTGCCGAGTCGGCCGAACCGCTACGGCTGACCGTGATGACCTACAACGTGCTCGGCGGTCCGCCGCCGCCGGAGTGGTTTCCGCAGATCGACCCCGCCGAGCTGGACCCGCTGACCCGGGAGCCGGCCACCGTCGCCCTGATCGAACACGTCGACGCCGATGTGATCGGACTGCAGGAGTACCGCCCCGAAGGCGAGTCCGGTGCCCGGATGAGAACCGACCTCGGCCAGTACACCTGGGTGGCGCCGGAAGCCGCCGCCGGGCCTGAAGCGATGGCCCTGCCGATCCTCTACCGGACCAGCCGGTTCGACTGCCTGGCAGCCGGGCAACAGAAGGTCACCTCGGTGGATGAGCCGAACTCGATGCTGGATCGGTACGTGACCTGGGCGGAACTCCGCGATCGGGAGAGCGGACGGCGGTTCTTCGTCTTCAACCACCACGCCCATCCCTGGCAGACCGACGAGTTCGCCGCGATCCGCTCGGCCGCGATCGACCGGCTGATCGAGACCGTCGAAGCCGTGAACCCCGGCCTGGCCGAGCCGTTCGTGATCACCGGCGACTTCAACGCCCGCAACAACGACACCCGCAAGGTCTACCGCGACCACGTGCGCAAGCTGGGCAGGATCGACATCGTGGACGCCGCAACGGTGGCCGCCAAGGACACCTCGGACGTGCCTCGCGCCGCCTCGATGAACAAGATGTCGGCCAAGGTCAAGGGCGAGTTCGTCGGCAAGGTGATCCGCCGCAACGGCCAGCACATCGACTACGTGTGGGTGCCGAAGGAGACCAGGGTACGTAGCTGGGCGACGGTCTCCGGGCCGGCCGTCACGTGGCGCAAGGTCCGCGGCGAAAAGGTGCCGGTCTGGAAGGGAATCGTCCCCTCCGACCATTCCCCGGTGGTGGCCGACCTCCGCTTCCGCTGACCGGCTCTCAGATCAGTTCGACCAGATCCTGCACGCCACCCAGCATCAGGTCCGGACGGAACGGATAGGTCTCCACGTCCGCCGCGGTGGTGACCCCGGTGAGCACCAGCACGGTGAGCAGCCCGGCCTCCATCCCGGCGACGATGTCGGTGTCCATCCGGTCACCGATCATGGCGGTGGTCTCGGAGTGTGCCTCGATCCGGTTCATCGCCGAGCGGAACATCATCGGGTTGGGCTTGCCGACCACGTACGGGTTGCGGTTGGTGGCGGCGGTGACCATGGCAGCGACCGCGCCGGTGGCCGGCAGGATGCCGTCCTTGCTGGGGCCGGTGGCATCGGGGTTGGTGACGATGAACCGGGCGCCGTCCGAGATCAGCCGGATCGCGGTGGTGATCGCCTCGAAGGAGTAGTTGCGGGTCTCCCCCAGCACCACGAAGTCGGGATCGACGTCGGTCAGCACGAACCCTGCCTCGTGCAGCGCCGTGGTGAGCCCCACCTCGCCAATGACGTAGGCGGTCTTGTCACCGGGCTGGTGTTCAAGGAAGGCGGCGGTGGCCATCGCCGAGGTCCAGATGTTCTCCTCGGGGATGTTCAGCCCGGAGCGGGCCAGCCGCGCCGAGAGGTCGCGCGCGGTGAAGATCGAGTTGTTGGTCAGCACCAGGAACCGCCTGGAGGTGGTCACCCAGCGGTCGATCAGGTCGGCCGCGCCGGGCAGCGGCTCCTCCTCGTGCACCAGCACGCCGTCCATGTCGGTGAGGAAGCATTCGATATCGCGCACACTACGCATGCGTCCAGTGTCCCATCATTGGCTGATCGGTTGAACAACGCTGGACCGGTGGACCGGGGGACGGTTCCCTGGTCCACATCGAGCCGGGGAACCGTCCCCTGGTCCACACCGGACCGGAGAACCGTCCCCTGGTCCACACCGGACCGGGGAACCGTCCCCTGGTCCACACCGGACCGGAGAACCGTCCCCTGGTCCACACCGGACCGGAGAACCGTCCCCTGGGCCACACCGGACCGGAGAACCGTCCCCTGGTCCAGGGTGCTCAGAAGGCGCGGAGTTCGGCCCCGGTCGCGGCCTTTGCCTGGGCCACGGCTGCCTCTCGGGCAGCGGCGGTCTCGGCATCGGTCAGGGTGCGGTCGGGGGCGCGGAAGCGGAGGGCGAAGGCCAGCGACTTGTGGCCGGCGGGCACCTGGCTACCGGTGTAGCTGTCGAACAGCGCGACCGACTCCAGCAGGTCGCCGGCGCCTTCGGTCAGGGCCGCCTTGACCTGGGCCACCGGGACGTCGGTGGCCACCACCAGCGCCACGTCCTCCTTCGCCACCGGGTGGGAGGAGATGGACGCGATGGTGCCGCGCTGCGGCGCCAGCCGGATCAGGGCATCGAGGTCGAGTTCCACCGCGGCGGTCCGGGCCGGCAGGCCGAAGTCGCGGCAGACGGTCGGGTGCAGCTCACCGGCGTGGCCGACGATCTCCTGCCCGACCGACAGCGCGGCGCAGCGACCGGGATGCCAGGGCGCCCGTTCAACGGACAACCGGCTCAGCGTCGCACCGACCGCGCCGGCCACCCTGTCCGCCAGCGCGAAGGCCTGTTCCCAGCCGGCCGGGATCCCGCTGCCCTGCCAGCCCGGACGCCGCCACCAGCCGGTCAGCACCGCACCGAAGTGGCGCGGCTGGATCGGCAGCGCAGCCTCGATCGCGGCCAGCTCGGCGTCGCTGGGACGCTGGCTGACCGCCGGGATCGGCGCCACGGCCGACGGCTGGGCGAAGAACACCCGGCCGACCTCGAACAGCGCCAGATCGTCATTGCCGCGCGACGTGTTGCGCGCCACCGCGGCGAACAGGCCGGGCAGCACCGTGGTGCGCATGCAGGGCTGGGTCTCGGCCAGCGGATTGTGCAGCCGGACCAGCCGACGGCGCCGGTCGTCCTCCGCGATCCCCATCCGGTCCAGTTCCTCGACCGCGCCGAACGGGAAGCTGAGCACCTCGACGAACCCGGCGTCCACCGCGGCGGCGTTGATCGCCCGGCGGGCCTTCTGCTCGGCGGTGTAGCCACGCCCGACCGGCGCCTGCGGCACCGGCGAGGGCAGGGTGTCGAAGCCGAGCTTGCGGCCGACCTCCTCGACGTAGTCGTAGGGGTCGCGCAGATCCGGACGCCAGGTGGGCGGCAGCAGACTGAGGCCAACGACCCTTCGAGACTCCGAACTCTGCTCGGACCCCAGGGATCGTTCCTCGACCTCGACGGTCACCCCCGAGGCGCGCAGGATCTCCACCACCCGCTCGGCGCTCACCGGGGTCCCGAGAATGCGCTCGGGCAGGTCGGCGGCAATGACCTGGGACGGCATGGTGGGCAGCGAACCGGCCACGGTCTCGTCCGGCGACAGCGTGCCACCGGCCAGCTCGACCAGCAGCCGGGCCGCGCGGTGGGCGGCGGAGTACGCGGCATTGGGGTCGACCCCGCGATGGAACCGCTTGGACGCCTCGGACGGCAGGTTGTGCCGCCGCAGCGTCCAGCCGATGCTGGAGGAGTCGAAGTGCGCGGCCTCGAGCACGATGTCGGTGGTGGCGTCGTCGATCTCGGTGGTCGCGCCGCCCATCACGCCGGCGATCCCGATCGGGCCGGAGTCGTCCACGATCAGCAGGTCGTCGCCGTGCAGGGTGCGGGTGACGTCGTCCAGGGTGACGATCTGCTCCCCGGCGGCCGCCTTGCGCACCCGGATCGGCCCGGCGAGCTTGCCGGCGTCGTAGGCGTGCAGCGGCTGGCCGGTCTCCAGCATCACGTAGTTGGTGATGTCGACCGCCAGCGAGATCGAGCGCATGCCGGCCATGGTGAGCCGCCGGGCCATCCAGCGCGGGGTCGGCCGGCCGGGGTCGATCCCGGTGACGGTCAGCGCCACGAACAGCGGGCAGGCCGCGTCCTCCAGCACCACCGGATGGCCGTCCGCCCGGCCGGCCGGAGTCTGCCGGTCGATCACGTCCGTGAACGCCAGGCCGAGGTTCTGGGCGGACTCGCGGGCCAGCCCGCGGATCGACAGGCAGTAGCCGATGTCCGGCGAGACGTCGATGTCGAGGATGTCGTCGCGCAGCAGCAGCACCCCGGACGGGTCGTCCCCCGGCGCCAGGCCGGCGTCCGGCGGCAGCACGATGATGCCGTCGTGGTCGTGGCCGATGCCCAACTCCAGCTCGGAGCAGATCATCCCGTCGGAGAGGTGGCCGTAGGTCTTGCGGGCGCTGATGGCGAAACCGCCGGCCAGCACAGCGCCCGGAAGCGAGACCACCACCAGGTCGCCGGCCGCGAAGTTGTGCGCCCCGCAGACCACCGAGCGGCAACCCTGCGGGAAGTCGTCGTGCGGCTCGTTGTGTTCCCCTCCGACATCGACCTGGACCCAGCGGATCACCTTGCCGTTCTTCTGCGGCTCGTCCACGGTGGCCAGGACGCGTCCGACCACCACCGGACCGCTGATCTCGGCACCGGCGACGTCGACGGTCTCGACCTCCAGCCCGGCGCGGATCAGCACCTCGGCCAGTTCCCGGCCGGTGATGCCCTCCGGCAGCGCGGCCCACTCCCGCAGCCAGCCCAGTGGTGCCCTCATCGCGCAACCCCCTTCAGTGACCGGCTGAACCGGACGTCGCCCTGCACCATGTCGCGCATGTCCGCGGCGTTGTTGCGGAACATCAGGGTCCGCTCGATGCCCATGCCGAAGGCGAAGCCGGAGTAGACGTCGGTGTCGATCCCGCAGGCGGCCAGCACCCGCGGATTCACCACGCCACAGCCGCCCCACTCGATCCAGCCCTGCGACTTGCAGGTCCGGCAGGGGTTGTCGGGGTCGCCCACCGAGGCGCCGTGGCAGACGAAGCACTGCAGGTCGACCTCGCCCGAGGGTTCGGTGAACGGGAAGAAGTGCGGCCGCATGCGGGTCGCCACGTCCTCGCCGAACATCGACCTGGCCAGGTGGTCGAGGGTGCCCTTCAAGTGGGCCAGCGAGATCCCCTTGTCGACCACCAGTCCCTCGATCTGGTGGAAGACCGGGACGTGGGTGGCGTCGAACTCGTCGGCCCGGTACACCTTGCCCGGGCAGACGATGTAGACCGGCAGCGGACGCTCCAGCAGCGCCCGGATCTGCACCGGCGAGGTCTGGGTTCGCAGCACCACGTGATGGTCGAGCGGCTCAACGAACAGGGTGTCGCTGGTGGCCCGCGCCGGGTGGTCGGGACCGGTGTTCAACGCGTCGAAGTTGAACCACTCCCCCTCCACCTCCGGGCCCTCGGCGATCTCCCAGCCCATCGCGACGAAGACGTCGGAGAGCTGGTCCATCAACGCGGTGATCGGGTGCGGGGCGCCTTCCGGACCGAGTTCGACCGGCAGCGTGACATCGATCCGCTCCTCGACCAGGACGCGCTCCAGCTCGGCCCGCTCGACCTCGGTCTGCCGGACGGCGAACGCCTCGGCAACCTTCGCGCGGGCCGCGCCCAGCCGCTGCCCGGCGTCCTTGCGCTCCGGGCCGGGCAGGCTGCCGATCTCGCGGTTGGCCATGCCCAGCGGCGACCTCTCGCCGATGTGGGCCAGCCGGGCCTGCTTCAGGTCGGCGGTGGTGGAGGCGGCGGCGAAGGCGTCCAGCGCCTGCGTCACCAACCCACCGATGGACGCTTCGTCCAGCGCCATGGTCTTCCTTTCAGTTGGACGCCCGCTGCGCGCTCGCGCTGGCGTACAGGCAGACCGCCGCGGCGGTCGCGAGGTTGAGGCTTTCGGCGTGCCCGTAGATCGGCACCGCGACCGTCCGGTCGGCCAGCGCCAGGTGCTCCACCGGCAGCCCCCAGGACTCGTTGCCCATCACCCAGGCGGTCGGCTGCGCGAGGTCGTCGTCCAGATCGGTCAGGTCGGTGCCCGAAGCCCCGTCGGTGGCGAAGATCTGCATCCCGGCCTCCCGGCAGGAGGCGATCGCCTCGGCCAGGTCGACGCCCACCACGATCGGCAGGTGGAACAGGCTGCCCACCGAGGCCCGGACTGTCTTGGGGTTGTACACCTCGACCGAGTCCGAGCTGAGGATCACCGCGTCGGCGCCGAACGCGTCGGCGCAGCGGATCACCGTCCCGGCGTTGCCCGGATCCCGCACCTGGGCGCAGATCACCACCAACGAGACGTCCTTGCGACGGTGCTTCTTCTTGGGCTGCCTGTCCGGCTTCGGGGGCTTCTTGTACAGCACGGTGTGCAGCGGGACGTCGATCGTCCGAGCCACCGCCACCACGCCCTGCGGGGTGACCGTGTCGGTGATCGTCGCCAGGTTCTGCTCGCTGACCGCGTAGTAGTCCACCCCGGCCGCCTTGGCGGCGTCCAGCAGGTCGGTGTTGGCGATCACCGCGTCCCAGCGGAAGTAGACCTCCTCGACCACCCCGGGCACGGCCAACGCCTCCCGGACGGCCTGGCGTCCCTCCACCAGGAACCTGCCGGTCTCCTTGCGGGTGGCCCGGCGTTGCAGCGCGCGGGCAGCGCGCAGTGTCGCCTGACTGGGTTCGGGCAACTCGATGGGCGCGGCGGTCATCGGCGCACACCTCCTGGGCAATTGGTACCAGCGCGGCCCGGATCCGGACCGCGCTGGAGAAGTGGTAAGCGGCTCAGGCTTCCTGGGCCTGGTTGGCTTTGGCGATCTCGGCCAGCGCGGCGAACGCGGTGGGGTCGGTGACGGCCAGCTCGGCCATGATCTTGCGATCCACCTCGACCCCGGCGTTCTTCAGGCCGTTGATAAATCGGTTGTAGGTGATGCCGTTCTCGCGGGCGGCGGCGTTGATCCGCTGGATCCACAGCGAACGGAAGTCACCCTTGCGGGCGCGACGATCCCGGTAGGCGTAGGTGTAGCTGTGGAGCAACTGCTCCTTGGCCTTGCGGTAGAGCCGCGAGCGCTGGCCGCGGTAGCCGGACGCCTGCTCCAGAACCTCACGACGCTTCTTCTGCGCGTTGACCGCGCGCTTCACTCGTGCCATCTCTTACTCCTTGAAGAATCGTTCGGGGTTACTTGGTGTAGCCGGCGAGGAGACGCTTTGCCTTCTTCGCATCGCCCTTGGCCACCACGGCATCGCCGTCCAGGCGCCGGGTGCGGGTGGTCGGCTTGTGCTCGTTGAGGTGCATCTTGCCGGCCTTGCGGTGCATCACCTTGCCGGAGCCGGTCACGCGGAAGCGCTTCTTGGCACCGGAATGGGTCTTCATCTTGGGCATGGTGTCTCTTTCTTCCTAGTACTACAGCTCGACGTCGGGGTCCATGTTGTCGGCGGGACCCCGCTTCTTCCTCGGCGTCGCGGTGGCGGCGTGCGCGGCCCGCAACTCGGCCTGTTCGGTGCGCTCCGCCTCGGCATCGGCGGCGCGGGAGGCGGCCCGGGCGGCCTTGGCGGCCTCCACCTCGACCTTGGCCTCGGTCTTCTTCCGGGTCGGCGAGAGCACCATCAGCATGTTGCGCCCGTCCTGCTTGGGCGCGGACTCGATGAAACCGTCCTCGGCCACATCGTCCGCCAGCTTCTTCAGCAGGTTGAACCCCAGTTCGGGACGGCTCTGCTCCCGTCCGCGGAACATGATGGTGATCTTCACCTTGTCGCCGGCCTTCAGGAACCGCACCACGTGACCCTTCTTGGTCTCGTAGTCGTGGCTGTCGATCTTGGGTCGCAGCTTCATTTCCTTGATGACCGTGTTGGTCTGGTTGCGGCGCGACTCGCGCGCCTTCTGGGCCGCCTCGTACTTGAACTTGCCGTAGTCCATGAGCTTGGCGACCGGGGGACGCGCCATCGGCGCCACCTCGACCAGGTCGAGATCGGCCTCCCGGGCCAGGCGCAGGGCGTCCTCGATCCGCACGATGCCAACCTGCTCGCCGGCAGGGCCGACCAGGCGCACCTCGGGTACATGGATGCGTTCGTTGATCCGCGGTTCAGTGCTGATGAGTCCTCCAAAGGATTCGGTTCGGTGACGGCAAAGCAGAAGGGCCCCCGCGCACGCGGAGACCCTGACGTGGGCAACCCGAACCGGGCTGCCTAACCGACCCGGCACCCCTGCGGGCACCTGGGTGGGAGTTCAGGACTCCACTTCGCTGGGCCAGCCTGCGCTGACCGACCCGCCCATGCTAGCAGGAGGCCCCCTGGCCAGGCACATCGGCACGGTACAGCCAGCCGAAGCCGCCGCCGGGTAGGGCGACCAGCCGTCGCCCCCGGGCCAGCTCGGCGATCAGCTCGGCCTCGATCACCAGCCGGGCGGGGCCGGCCAGATCGATCACCAGCGCCTGTGCGCCGGTCTCGACCGCGGTGGCGGCGAGTTCGTCCAGGGTGCAGGGGACGGGCCGCGCGGCAGGGTTCCAGGCCAGCAGGGCGTCCAGGCCGGTGAAGCCCAGCAGGCCGCTGCGTCCGTCCGGGTCGGAGACTCCGACGGCGGCGAGGTCGCCGTCGGGGTCGGGGGCGATCGGCAGCAGCAGCCGGGCGACGCAGAGCGCCGCCACGGCGCCGAGGTACCCGGCCGGCTCGTCGGCCGCCCCGGCCAGCGCGGCCCTGACCACCGGGTCGGGATCGCCGTGGTCGCCGGCGAAGGCCTGGTTGGGGCTGCCGAGCTGCCTCATCCGCGGTGCGCCTCCAGCCGGGCGACCACCTCGGCCAGGAAGCTCCGGGCGCGGGCGCCGTCCACCCGCTGCACCGCGATCATCGGCCGGCTGCCGGGATCGTCGGCCAGCAGGACGTAGGCCCAGGGATCGTCCGGGCTGAACCGGAAGCCGGTGATCTCCGCCCAGCCGATCCGGTGCCGGCGCACCCCGTTGCGGATGGCGAGGCCGTGGTCGTCCACCCGCACGTTGCTCAGCCCGATGCCGAGCATCATGGCGATCATCACCAACACGAAGAAGATCAGCGTGCCCAGCTGGACACCGGTGAACTGCTGCTGGAGGTCGGGTGGCAGCAGGCTCCAGCCCAGCCAGGTGGCGAGGAGCAGCACCACCGACAGACCGCCCGCGGTCAGTGCCGCCGCCCGGGGGTAGTACGACGCCGACGCCATGGTGGCTAGATCCGGCAGGCGTGGATGGCCGTCACCAGGATGCCGTCGGCGCCGGCGGTCCACAGGTCGTCCATGATCCGCTGCGCCTGGCCGCGCGGGATCATCGCCCGCACCGCCACCCAGCCGGACTTGGCCAGCGGCGAGACGGTCGGCGAGTCGATCCCGGGAGTGATCGCACAGGCCGCCGCCAGGTTGGCCTCGGCCACGTTGTAGTCGATCATCAGGTAGTTGCGGGCGGTCATCACGCCGTCCAGCCGCCGGCGTAGTAGGTCGAGCCCCTCGGGGGCAGGGATCCCGCGGCGCTGGATCAGGATCGCCTCGGATTCCAGGATCGCCTCGCCGAACAGCTCCAGACCGGCCCGGCGCAGCGTCGTGCCGGTCTCCACCACGTCGGCGATCACGTCGGCCACGCCGAGCCGGATCGAGCTCTCCACCGCCCCGTCCAGCTTGATCAGCCGCGCGGTCACTCCGGCGCGTTCCAGGTAGCCGGCGACCAGTCCGGGGTACGAGGTGGCGATCCGCCTACCGGCCAGTTGCTGGACGTCGAGCGCCGCACCGCCGGGGGCGGCGAACCGGAACCGGGTGGCGCCGAAGCCGAGCGCCAGCACCTCCTCGGCGTCGGCGCCGGAATCCAGCAGCATGTCCCGCCCGGTGACCCCCAGGTCGAGGGTGCCCTCCCCGACGTAGACCGCGATGTCCCGCGGACGGAGGTAGTAGAACTCGACGCCGTTGGCCTCGTCGACCAGGACGAGTTCCTTCAGGTCGGTGCGCTGCCGGTAGCCGGCCTCACGCAACATACCGGTGGCCGCCTCGGCCAGCGAGCCCTTGTTGGGGACGGCGATCTTCAGCAATTCGGATTCCAGTCGTACGTGATTTACAGGTGTTCGTAGACGTCGTCGAGATCGAGGCCGAGGGCCAGCATCAGGACCTGGAGGTGGTAGATCAGCTGGCTGATCTCCTCGGCGGCCTCCTCCTTCGACTGGTACTCGGCGGCCATCCAGACCTCGGCGGCCTCCTCCACGATCTTCTTCCCGATCGCGTGGACGCCGGCGTCCAGGGCGCGGACCGTCCCCGAACCGGCCGGACGGGTGACCGCCCGACGGGTCAGTTCGGCGAAGAGATCCTCGAAGGACTTGCTCACCGGGGCATCCTAGCCCGGCTCGCCGGGGGACCCGGCATCGGCCACCAGCCGCAACCCGAGCAGGGAGTCGAGCAGGGCCGCCACCTCAGCCGGCGCCTGCGCGTCCCCCGACCCGGCCCCGGCGGCCCAGTCGTCCACCGCCAGCAGGGCGGCTGGGGCGTCCAGGTCGTCCCGCAGCGCCTGCCGGACGGCCGCCAGCAGCGGTGTGGCGCTCGGCCCGGCCGGGCTCGCCAGCGC
>JAEXCA010000272.1 GCA_023393755.1 Actinomycetes bacterium
GCGCGCCGGGGCGGGGGGGGGCGGGGGGGGGGGGGGGGGGGGGCCCCCCCCCCCCCCCCCACCCCGGATGCTCCTGACTACTTGTTGGCCTCGACGCTGGCCTGCAGCGCCGCCATGTAGTCCTCGGGCGACATCTGACCGGTCAGCAGCAGCGACAGGTTCTGGGTCGCCAACTGGTTGGTCTTGGCGTCCATCAGCGCCTCGAACCACAGCACCGCCTCGCTGGCGTTGTCGATCACCTGCTGCACCGCCTGGGTCGACTCGGGCACGCCGCTCACCTCGCCGTTGACCTTGAGGCCGGAGAGCTGGCCGAAGTCCTGCATGGCGACCTGGGCGTAGTTCTCGACGATGCACGTCAGCCACTCGGCGTGCTTGGGACCGTAGACGTTCTTGTTCACCACGATCGCGGCACCCGCGTTCGCTGCCCACTGGTCGATCGAACCGGTACCACCGGTGACGGCCGGCACCGGCATCAGGCCGATGTTCTCCGCACCGATCTTGTTCTGCTCGGCGTCGTTGATGTTGGAGAGGAACCAGGAGCCGTTGTAGATCATCGCGGCCTTGCCGGTGAGGAACTCCACGGCGGCCGCATCAGCGGGACGGGAGGAGATGCCCTCGCCGAAGTAGCCTGCGGTACCGAGATCGGCGACCGCCTTGGCCGCCGCGACATAGGCGGGATCGGTCAGCTTGGCGGAGCCGTCGCGCACCTTCTCGAGCGCGTCGGCGCCGGCGTTGCGGAAGATGTACATCCCGATCCACCGGGTCACCGGCCAGCCATCGGCACCGCCCTGGGTGATCGGGGTGATGCCGGCCGCCTTCAGCTTGTCGGCGGCTGCCATCAGCTCGTCCCAGGTCTTGGGCTCGGCAATGCCCTGGTCGGCGAAGATCTTCTTGTTGTAGTAGATCCCTTCCACGTTGTACTGGAACGGGATCGACACCATCTGGCCGTAGACCTTCTTCACCGTGGACGCCGCCAGCGGCGCGACGTTGTCCCAAGCTCCCGCCTCGGTCAACGCGGCCTCGAGGTCGAGCAGGACGCCGGCCTTGCCCAGGTCACCGTCGGGCCGGACCATCGCGGTACCCGCGATGAACATGCTGGGCAGCGCGTTCTGGCTGGCGAGCAGGGTCACCTTCTGGACGACGTCGGCCTGGGCCAGGGTCTCGTGGGCCAGCGGCAGCGCATCGTTGGCGGCCTTGCACTGCCCGGCCGCGAGCTTGTCGAGGATCGGACGGATCTGGCTGTTCTCATTGGCGCTGAGCACGGTGAAGTTGGTCCCCTCATCGACCTGGGGCGCAGGCTCGGAACCGCCTGCGGTCGGTGAAGTGGTGGGGGTGGGGGCGGCACAGGCGGCGAACAGGCCGGCCGCCGCGGCACCTGCCACGACCAGCCACCAACGCCGCTTCGGGCTGACGGTTGCTTGCATCTGCTGGGTCCTCCTTGACTGACACCTGCGACGCAGGTGGGTTGACGACACCAACCTAAGCCATGTCAGAGTTGTTACGCAAGACTGAATGGATATTCGTCTACCTGGAATCGGAGGTTCCAGCGGGCCGCTCGTGGGAGCAGTCGATGCCGGTCCAGCACGCTCGGTCCGCAGGCGCCGCTGCCCAGGCCGTGGATCGCGGCGTTGAGGCTCAGCACCGCTCTGGTGCTGGCGGGCAGCTCGTGCCAGTGATCGGCGCGATCCAGTTCCAGGTCGCTCCACCTCCGCAGCGACACGTACAGCGGCGAGCCGCTGCGCACCTCCAGCCAGCGGCCGTCCGCCAGCTCAAGCTGGAGGATGGTGACCCCGGCCCGGGTGCCGTTGTCCTGCGGTCGGGCGTACTCGACCTGCCAGCCGGCCACCGTCGACTCGAACCAGCCCCAGCGCGCCCCCTGGCCGCTGTCGGGCCCGCCCGGGATGGGCCCCCGGCCACGCCACCGCAGCCGCGCTTCCGGTTCGACGTCCGGCAGCTCGAAGTCGAGGCCGATCCGGGCCCAGCTTCCTTCCCATGGCCCGGTCGGCTCCGCCTCCGCCTCCAGCAGCAGGCAGGGCCCGGCCTGCCGCCAGGTGTGGCGCACCAGCAGTCCGTAGTCGCGGCTGAGCGGAGCGACCCGGCTGCGGACCACCAGGCCCTCCGGGCCGGCGGCGGCCTGCTCGGTGCGTCGGTGGAGCTGGACGAGATTCGACCGCGCCCATTCATCGGCGTCCGCCGGCTGGCCGATCGACTTCATGTTGAGGCCGCGGTCGTTGTCGGTCGGCGCCCGCCACAGCCCGACCACGCCGCCGGTGACCGCCACCCCCTGGAGTTCCGTCAACAGCCCCTCGCTGTCGAACCGGGCCACCGGCAGCCGATGGCCGTCCGGCGTGGGCTGCGGGACCTCGGACGAGCCGGGCCGCAGGTCCGTCCGCTCCATTCCCACCGCGAGCTGGCCGATCGCCACCTCGACCGGTTCGGCCGCCCAGCCGGGAGCGGAGGCGGTCCGGACCGCGACGGTCAGCACGGCAGCGGTGCCGCGGGCGTGGGGATCCGCGGCGATCGGAAGCGGCAGCACAACGGCGCCGCCTCGGGACCGGGGAGGCTCCGGCCAGGCCAGCCGGCCGTGGCCGAGTTCGCCCGCCGCGTCCTCCAGCCGCCAGCTGACCGCGAACCCGTCGCCCGCGAGGAAGTCGTGCCGGTTGACGACCCTGACCGACGAGGCGTCGGCGGCGATCTCGATCCGGAAGGGCGCGAAGGTGGCCGCCAGATCGGCCAGCGCGGGACGGGCGGTGCGGTCGCCGGCCACCAGCCCGTCGGCCACGAAGTTGCCGTCGTGGAGCACCTCGCCGAAGTCGCCACCGTAGCCGGGGTACCGGGTGCCGTCGGGGGTGGTCGTCCAGATGGTGTGATCGCACCACTCCCAGATGAAGCCGCCCTGCAGCCGCGGGTAGGTGTCGAACAGCTCCTCGTAGACGTCCAGCGCACCGGGGCCCGCCCCCATCGCGTGCCCGTACTCGCAGAGGATGAAGGGCTTGTCCAGCGGACCGGAGGTCTGGGGCTCGTCCGGTCGGTCGATGCCACGACCGATCTCCTCCAACCGGTCCGGGCTGGTGTACATCAGCGAGAAGAAGTCGGAGTAGGCGTAGCTGCGGTCGCGCTCGTAGTGCACCGGCCGCGAGGGATCCACCTGCTTGACCCAGTCGTACGCGGCGGCCAGACAACGCCCGCCGCCCGCCTCGTTGCCCAGCGACCACACGATCACGCTGGGGTGGTTGCGGTCGCGGCCGACCATCCGCGCGGTCCGGTCGAGCACCGCGTCCTGCCACGCCGGATCGTCCACCGGGTTGTTGCGGAAGCCGGCGAGGACGAACCCGTGGGTCTCGATGTCGCCCTCCTCGATCACCCAGAACCCCAGCTCGTCGGCGAGATCGAGGAGTTCGGGCCGGGGCGGGTAGTGCGCCGTCCGGATCGCGTTGACGTTGGCCCGCTTCATCATGACCAGGTCGCGCCGGATGGACTCGGGGGTGGTCGCCCGACCCCGTTCCGGATCGTGGTCGTGCCGGTTCACGCCACGGAGCCGGATCGGCGTCCCGTTCACCCGCAGCAGGCCGTCGGCGATCTCGACCCGCCGGAAGCCGACGCGGAGAGTGACGGTCTCGGCCGGCGTGCCCACCGCGAGGTCGTAGAGCACGGGCCGCTCGGCCAGCCACGGATCGACCCCGGGCAGCCTGGTGACCGTGCCGTCCACCGGGACCTCGCCGAACCCGTCCAGCCGGCCGGTGCAGTGTTGCGGGTCGTCGACGTCCGCGACCACGGTGAGCAGCCCGTCGCCGGTCTCGGGGTCGTAGTCGGCCACGACCCGGACGTCCCGCACCCCGCCCGGCGGCCGGCCGGCCAGGGTGACGTCGCGGAAGATCCCCGACAGCCACCAGACGTCCTGCGCCTCGAGGTAGGAGCCGGCGCTGTACTCGACGACGCGCACCACCAGTTCGTTGCCGCGTTCGCGCAACAGCCCGGTGACGTCGAACTCGTGCGTGAGGCGGGAGCCCCGCGTCCAGCCGAGTTCGTGGCCGTTGAGCCACACCAGTCCGGAACTGTCGATGCCGTCGAACCGCAGCACCGCCCCGGCGAGGTACTCCTCCCCCGCGTCGAAGGTCAGGCGGTAGTCGCCGACCGCGTTCTCGTCCGGGATCCGCGGCGGATCGAGCGGGAAGGGGTACTGCGCGCTGAGATAGACCGGCGCGCCGTGGCCCTGGAGCTGCCAGATGCCGGGGACGGCGATCTCGTCCCAGCGCCCCGCGCCGTCGGCGATCGCCGGCGCGTCCAGCAGCCGTGGGGTGTACCGGAAGAGCCAGGTTCCGTTCAGCGAGGTCGCGGGCGCGTCGCTGCCGACCCGGGCGCGCGGCGGGAGAGCCCGCTGCGGGCCGCGTGCTTCCACCCAGGCTCGAACCTCGTCCATTCCGGCAACCTTCCCTTCGCTCAGCCGGGGCTCCGGCCACTCGCGCGTGCGCCGCCCGCTGTCGCGTCCATTTGCCTCCCGGCTCTCGCCGGCGGCCCTGACGCTGCGGCCCGGCGCGGCGCGTCCGTCGTCCCGGGTTCGACGCCCAGCACTCTAGTCGGTCTTGAATAGAAAGTCGCCAATGAATCGAATACCGTATCCCTGTCCGGTGGCCCTCACCGCCGGTTCGCACACTGTTCGGGAGAGGAGCCGGCGATGGAACGGCGGATGCTGGGCCGCACCGGCCTGCAGGTCACCTCGGTCTGCCTCGGCACGAGCGCACTCGGGCGGGCGGTCAGGCCGATGGAGATCCTCGAGCGGGCGCTGGCCGGCGGCGTCCGGTTCATCGACACGGCGAACGAGTACGGCGCTGGCGCGAGCGAACGCCTGATCGGGCAGCTCGGACGCCTGGGCGGCCTGCCGCCGGACACGGTGGTCGCGACCAAGGCGGATCCCGTCGACCGGGGCCAGGAGTTCTCGGCCGCGCGGGTGCGCCGGTCGTTCGAGGAGAGCTGCGAGCGACTCGGGGTCGACCGGTTGGGCCTGTTCTACCTGCACGACCCGCAGCGCTACCCGTTCGATCGGATCACCGGCGCGAAGGGGGCGCTGGAAGGCATGCTCGCGCTCCGGCAGGAGGGCCTGGTGGAGCATCTCGGGGTTGCCGGCGGGCCGGTGGACGAGCTGATCCGGTACGTCGACACCGGGCTGTTCGACGTGGTGCTCAACCACAACCGCTACACCCTGCTCGACAGGTCGGCGGAGCCTCTGATCAGCCGTGCCGCCGATCGTGGGCTGGGGTTCGTGAACGCGGCGCCGTTCGCCAGCGGAATGCTGGCCAAGCCGCCCACCGCTCGCCCGACGTACCAGTACCGGCCGCCCGGGCCGGAGATCGTGGCCCGGGTGGCGCGGTGGCGCCAGCTGTGCGACGACTGGGGAGTGAGCCTGTCGTCCACCGCCCTGCAGTTCGGCCTGCGCAACCCGGCGGTTTCGGCGACCGTCGTCGGAGTCTCCACGGTCGGGCAGGTCGAGCGGCTGCTGGAGGACGTCGCGGAGCCCATCCCCGAGGGCTTCTGGAGCGCGGCCGACGGCCTGCCGGCCGACCCCTGACCTCCCGCGTGGTCCGTGAACACCGCCAGGCCCGGCGAGCGCGGGGGTGCCTCGGGAGGGCTTCACACCGGGTGACGCGAGGCCTAACCTCGATGCATGGGGGGAAGGCATCAGTACGCGCTGTTGTCCGGTGCGCTGCTCGCGGCGGCTCTCGCCGCGGGCGCATCCACCTGGCTGGAATGGCTGCCCTGCCGGGGGAGCATGCTCAGTGGGAGCATCCTGCTGGACTTCCAGTACCCGACCGACTTCACCGATGCCTGCCTGGCCCGGATGGACCGCAGCGACGCTGTCCCCTTGGCGGCCGGCACGCTCGAGACCAGGGCGCTCTCGGCGCTCTTGCTCGGCCTCGGCTGGCTGGGGTTCGCCGCCGGGTTCCGGTTGCCGGCGGCGCTGCGCGCGGTGGTGCTGCTGCCGGTCGTTCCGATCAGCTGGTTCGCCCTCGAGACCTGGCTGGCACGGGAGAGCGCGGCCTTGAACGAACCGGGCCTGACGATCGGCCTGATCGAGGTGACCGCGTTGCTGGCGGCCGTGGTGATCATCCAGCGGCCGGCGCCGGGCCGGGCTCGGGTGGCGAGTCTGATCGGCCTGTGGGCGGTGGCGAGCTACGGACTGGTGCACTACGTGGGCGACCACCTCTTCATGGTGGCCTTCAGCGACGCCAACTGGGATGTCCCGCCCGGCGCCGGGTATCCCACCGCCGCGACGATCGCCGTGTGCGCCCTGCTCGTCGCCCTCCTCGGGTGGCGAGTCACCCACCTGGGGAATGGCGGGCGGGCGAGCGTCCCGGTGAACGCCTCCACACCGACCGTCGCAGGGTGACGCCGCCCATCCCTGACATCCGCCACTCCCTCGGACGAGGAGGAGGCGCTGGCGGTGGAAGCGCCACCTTCCACGGCAGAGCGCGCCCGACTGTTGACGAACCCGGCGGCCCTGAGGGACGATTGAGACATCGTGATGTCGTGACGACAGGATGTGGCGATGGCAGCGGAGCCGCTCTACCTCAGGGTCAAGCGCGATCTCGCCGCGCGGATCGACCAGGGCGCGTGGCCGCCGGGCACCTACATCCCGAGCGAGCCCGATCTCCAGCAGCGCTACCGGGTCTCGCGGACCACCATCCGCAAGGCGGTCGACGAGCTGGTGCACGAGGGCAGGCTGGCGATCATCCACGGCATGGGCACCCGGGTGGTGCCGCAGCACCTGAGCCTGAACCCGGCCGTGCTGATGAGCTTCACCCAGATGATGACGACCCAGGGCATTGAGCCCGGGCGGCGGAGGGAGTCGTTGACCACCGAGCCTGCCGTCCCCGAGGTGGCCGCCGCCCTGTCGCTGCCCGCCGGCGACGAGGTGGTCAGGTACCACCGGGTCCGGACCGCGGACGGGGCCCCGGTCTCGACGAACACCTCCTACCTGCCGCTGGAACTGTTCCGCGGCTTCGACATTCGGCAACTCCTCGACGGCCAATCGCTGTACGCCCAGCTGGAGAACGTCTTCGGCGTGGTGGTGCACACCACCGAGGACACCTTCGGGATCGCCCGAGCGGACGCCGACGCGGCAGCCGAGCTGGACGTGAAGCCGGGCGAGCCGCTGTTGATCATCGCTCGCCGCGGGTTCGACAAGGCCGGCAATCCGATCGAGTACAGCCGGATCGCGATCCGGCCCGATCGGTATCGGCACACGATCACGTTGCGGAGGAAGTGATGGTGGCGATCGTCGGCCTGGGCACCCTGGCGATGGACGTGCTGGTTCAGGTGGACCGGCTGCCCGGCGCGGACGGGTTCGCCGTGGTGACCGGCCGCAGCTTCCTCCCGGGCGGCTCCGGGACGAACGTGATCGCCCAGGCGGCCCGGCTGGGCGCCGACTGCAGCTACATCGGCAAGGTCGGGGACGACCAAGTGGGCCACCAGATCCTCGCCTCGCTGCGGGCGGAAGGGGTGGACGTCTCGGACATGCGGGTGCTCAACGGCGGGACCTCGCTGAGCACGACAGTCGTGGTCGACGCCGAGGGCCAACGGTTCATCCTGCTGGAGCTGGGCGATGCGTTCGCCTCCCTGACCGCGGCCGAGGTGAACACCGCCACGATTGCCGGCGCGACCGTGTTCTACACCGATCTGCTCCCCCGGGAGGCCGCGCTGGCCGGTGCTCGGGCAGCCCGGCTGGCCGGTGTCCCGGTGGTCTTCGGCCTCGAGGTCGGGCTGCCCACCATGGACGGCCTCGGCGTCACCACCCAGGACGTGCTGGAGCTGGCCGCCCGGGCTGACCTCTTCCTGCCCTGTCGCGAGGGCCTGGCGGGTCTGGCCGGTTCCGACGACCTGGAAGCGGGGCTGACCTTCCTGGCCCGCCACTGCTCGGGGACGGCGATCGTCACGCTCGGCTCCGAAGGCGCGGTGGCCGTCCACCCCGATGGCACCCGGACCAGGGTGCCGGGCGTCCCGGTGGCCGCCGTGGACACCACCGGCGCCGGGGACGCCTTCGCCGGCGCCCTTCTCGTGTTCCACTATCTCGACCGCCTGGACATCGCCGAGGCGGTTCGCCTGGCCAATGCGGTCGCTGCCGACTCCTGCACCCGCCTGGGTGCCCGGTCCGGTCCGGACCGGATCCGTCTGAACGCCTTCATCAACGACACCGAGGAGTAGAAATGTCCCTTTCCGATCGAGCTCCCGACAACGCCAAGGGCTCGCTGGTCTCGGCCAAGAGCCTGGCCATCATGGCGATCTTCATCGCGCTGAGCGCGGTGGGGTCGCTCATCAAGATCCCCAGCCCGCTGGGGTCGATCGGCCTGGATTCGGCTCCGGGCTACTTCGCGGCGGTCGGCTTCGGCGGCTGGATCGGCTTCATCGTGATCGCGGTCGGCCACCTGCTCTCGTCGGCGATCGTCGGCTTCCCGCTCACCCTGCCGGTGCACCTGGCGGTCGCCCTTGGCATGGGGGTGTGTGCCCTGGTCTTCCGCTGGCTGGGTCGAAAGGGCCTGGGCGGGCTGATCGTCGCCGTCGTCGTCGCGGCGTTGCTCAACAGCTTCGCGCTCGGGTTGATCGTGCTGCCGATCGGTGGCTGGGGCATGTACCTCGGCGCGGTGCCGTCGCTGCTGGTGGCGGCGGTGGTCAACCTGGTGATCGCCGCGGTCGCCTACTACGCGGTCCGCAACAGCAAGCTGCTGAACTGACCCGATGGCGCAGTCACTGGACGTGGTGGGCGTCCACTACCGGTATCCCCGCTCGGACGCGGAGGTGCTGCGGGGCGTCGACCTGAGCTTCCCCAAGGGCAGCTTCACCGTGGTCATGGGTCAGACCGGGGCCGGGAAATCCACCCTGCTGATGACGCTGAACGGGGTGATCCCACACCTGAAGGAGGGGGAGCTCACCGGCCGGGTGGCGCTCGACGGCACCGACCTGCGCGACTTCCGCGTCCAGACCATCACCGAGTTCGTCGGGCTGGTGCTGCAGGATCCGGAGAGCCAGATCCTCGGTCGAACCGTGGCCGAGGATGTGGCCTTCGGCCCCCGTAACTACCTGGTGCCGCGGCAGGAGATCCTCACCCGCGTCGCCGATTCCCTCGCCAGCGTCGCGCTGGACGGCTTCGCGGAGCGGGAGACCGCCCAGCTCTCCGGCGGCCAGAAGCAGCGCCTGGCGATCGCCGGGATTCTCGCGCTGCACCCGCAGGTGATCTGCCTGGACGAGCCGACCTCCGAGCTCGATCCGCAGGGCAGGGCCGAGATCTACGACACGGTGGACGCGCTGCGCCGGTCGGGCGAGGCCAGCATCATCGCCGTCGAACACGCCAGCGCGGACGTCGTCCATCGCGCCGATCAGCTGGTGGTCCTGAAGGACGGACAGGTCAGTTGGCAGGGCGCGCCGACCGAGTTCTTCCGCGATCCCGCCCTGGTGGCGGCCAACCTGATCAAACCCCTGCCGTTGGCCGTGGTCGGCGCCGAGCTCGTCGCCGCCGGGCTGATCACGTCCGAACAGGTGCCGTTGGACGTGGCCGCCGCCGAGCAGCTGATTCTCTCCCTGGCCGACGGCCGGGACGTGCCGCCGCCTGCCCCCGCCGAGCCGACGGCGGTCACCGGTGAACCGGTCATCGAACTGCGCGGGCTGACCCACACCTACCCTGGCGGGCACCGCGGCCTGGCCGGGGTCGATCTGGTGGTGCGACGCGGTGAGTACGTCGCCATCGTCGGACGCAACGGGGCCGGCAAGACCACCCTGGTCAAGCACCTGAACCGGATCCTCGACCCGACCGCGGGCACGGTGCTGGTCAACGGCTCCGACACCAGCCGGCTGGAGCCGTGGCAGCTGGCGCAGCACGTCGGCTACGTCTTCCAGAACCCCGACCACCAGATCTTCAGCACCACGGTCGCCGAGGAGATCCGGTACGGGCTCAAGCTCGCCGGGCTGCCGGCCGCGGAGATCGACCAACGGATCGACGAGGTCCTGGCCGTCACCGGCCTGGACGCGGTGCGCGACGAGCACCCGTTCTCGCTGGGCAAGGGGGAACGGCAGCGCATCGCGGTGGCGTCGATCCTCGCCCTGCGCCCGGCCATCCTGGTGGTCGACGAACCCACCACGGGCCAGGACTGGGCGGGGGTGCAGACCATGATGGAGCTGGTCGACCGGCTCAACGCCGCCGGGACCACCATCCTGATGGTCACCCACGACATCGACGTGGTGGCCCACCACGCGAAGCGGGTGGTGGTGATGAACGACGGCCAGGTGACGGCCGACGGCGCGACCGCGGAGATCCTGGCGCGCACCGACGTGCTGGCCCGGGCGGCGGTGGAAACCACCCAGACGGTCGCGTTGTCACGTCGGCTGTGGCCGGAGTCGCAGCCCGTCCTGGACGAGGCCGAGCTGGGGCGGCACCTGGCCCGCGTCCTGGCCGGGGAGGATCGGCGATGAAGCTGGAACGGCTCGACGTCCGGGTGAAGATCGCCGCCTTCGTCGCGCTCATGATCGCGCTGTTCGTGATCACCCACCCGCTGGGCAACCTCGTCCTGCTGGCGTTGCTGGTGGCGGCGCTGCTGATCGCGGGCACCCCGATGAACGGGCTGTGGGCGATGCTGCAGCCACTGCTGCTGGTCTTCGTCCTGATCGTCGCGGTGACCATGGTGGCCAGCACCCAGTTCACCCTCGCCGAGAACGCCCGGGTGCTGTTCACCCTGGGTGGACTGCGGGCGACCCTCGGCGGACTGCTGGTCGGGCTCAACTTCGTCGTCCGGATCCTGCTGATGGTGGTGGCCACCTACGCCTTCACGATCAGCACGCCGATCGACGACCTGCTGATCGTGATGTCGAAGGTTCACGCCCCGTACTGGCTCTCGATCCTGGTGACCACCGCGATCTCGTTCATTCCGACCATGGCGCACAAGAAGGACCTCATCGTGGAGGCCCAACGTGCCCGCGGCGCCCGGGCCCGCGGTACCGGGCCGATCGGCCAGATAGTCTCCTTCGTGCCGATCATGGTGCCGCTGATCACCAACTCGATCCTGCTGGCCGACAACCTGGCGGTGGCGATGACCAACCGGGGCTACGGCGCCACCAGCTCGATGACGGCCATGCGGGATCTCAGCTTCCGGCCCGGCGACCTGGCAGTGCTCGGCGCCGTGATCGCCGTGCTGGTCGCGGTGTTCTGGATACGGTACGGCCTCGGATATGGAGTGGTGTGAGATGAGCGAGACAGCGGACGTGGGACAGGGGACGGTTCCTGGCCGCCGGGGACGGCTCCCTGTCCCACCTTGTCAGCAGCCGGATCGGGAGGCTGGAACCGCTGAGAGGGCGGCGGGAGCCCTGGCCGGCCTGGCCCTCGGCGACGCGATCGGCATGCCGGGTGAGTTGTGGGTGCCGGAGCGGATCCGCCAGACCTGGGGTTGGCTGTCCGGCTTCCACCCGGCACCGCAGGGGCACCACATCGTGGACGGCTTCGTCGCCGGGCAGGTCACCGACGACACCCAGCAGGCCTACATGCTCGCCGCGACGATCCGCGATGCGGGCGGCGAGGTGCGTGCCGAGGACGTCGCCCGGGAGCTGGTCGCCTGGGCCGACCGGGTCGGGGCCAGCGACGGCAAGTTCCTCGGCCCCAGCTCGGCCCGGGCCATCGACCTGCTGCGCTCGGGGGCGGATCCGCGTCTCACCGGTGCCGGTGGCGACACCAACGGAGCGGCGATGCGGATAGCTCCGATCGGCGTGGTGCGCCGGCCGGACGACCTGGAGGCGCTGGTCGACGCCGTGGTGGAAGCCACCGTGATGTCGCACGACACCGGGGTCGCGATCAGCGGAGCCTGCCTGGTGGCCGGCGTGGTTTCCGCCGCCGTCGAGGGGGCCGACCTCACCGACGCCATCGAGGTCGGGATGCATGCCGCGGCGCTGGGCCGGCGGCGCGGCGAGCAGACCGTGGCCGCGTCGGTGACCTCCCGCACCGAGCTCGCGCTCACGCTGGCTGCGCGAGGCACCGGCGACGAGGAGTTCCTGACCGAGTTGTACGACCTGGTGGGCGCGTGGGTCACGACCACCGAGAGCGTGCCGGCGGCGGTGGGTCTGCTGGCCCGCGCTGAGGGTGACCCCGTTCGGGCCACCGAACTGGCCGCCAACCTCGGCGGCGACACCGACACGATCGGCGCGATGGCCGGAGCGATGGCGGGGGCGGTGTCCGGGATCGCGGCCATCCCGGCCGACCTGCTCGCCGTGCTGCGCGAGGTCAACCAGATCGATCCGGACGGGCTGGCCGAGCAGCTCGTCAGGTTCCGGCGCTAGGACGAACGATGACCGACCATCGAGCGGCCGGGCCGCGCCCCACGTCCAGGATCCGCGACCTGCTGGTCCTGGGGGACCTGGTGATCGCCACCGACTCCATCGGCGGCATCGGGCCCAAGCCCGCCGACACCGTCCCCGCCGACCCGGCGACGGTGGCGCACTTCGCGCTCCGGGTACCGCTCCTGGAGGTACTGTGCTGCGGAGCCCGTCCGGTGGTGGTGATCGACGATCTGTGCGTCGAACTCGAGCCCACCGGCCGACTGATGATCGAGGAGGTGCGCCGGCTGGCGGCCGAAGCGGGGATCGGCGCCGAAGCGATCACCGGCAGCACCGAGGACAACGTGGTCACCCAGGCCACCGGCATCGGCGTCACCGTGCTCGGCGAGATCCCCGCCACCGGGCTGATCAGCGGAGGTTCACGGGCCGGCGATCTCGTGCTGTGCGCCGGACGTCCGCTGTCGGCCCCCCACGACGAGGTCTGGATCGGCCATCCGGCACAGGTCAGCGTCGCCGCGGTGACCCGGGTGATCGCGTCCGGGCTGGTCCACGACGCGCTGCCGGTCGGTTCCAAGGGGATCGCCTGGGAGGTGGCGCAGCTCGCCGGATCGGCCGGGCTGGACGTGGCCTGGCAGGACGCCGGGGACCTGCCGCTCACCACCACCGGCGGCCCCGCGAGCTGCGTGCTGTTCAGCTGCCCACCGGAGTCGAGGCCCGAGGTCGCGGGGCTGCTGGACAGCACCACTGCGCTGACGGTGATCGCCCAGCTGGTCTGAGCCTCCGCCAGGACTGAGAACGCTGCTTCGCCTCCCGCCAACGAGCCCGGATCGCCTCGCAGATCCGGTTCCAGGGAGCACCCACCCGACACCGGGGCCGGTCACCGAGCATCGGCGCGGGCCAGGAAGGACGCCTTCAGGATCATCTGGCGCGGCTCGGCGGCCGGATCGGCCAGCCGGCGGACGATCGCCTCGCCCGCCAGACGCCCCATCTCGCCGATCGGCTCCTCGAGCCACTCGGCGTCGTTGCCCAGGTAGCCGTAGTGGGCGGCGTCGCGGTAGCCGAGGATCTCGACGTCCCGGCGCGGCCAGGTGCCGAGGTGGAGGGCCGCCATCAACTTGGCGGTGAGTACGTTGTTGCTCGCCACGATGGCGGTGCAGCCCTCGTCCAGGAGGGCGTCAGCCGACTCCTGTACCGGGTCGGTCATCGACTCCAGGTAACGGATCAGCCGTTCGTCCCAGGGAATCGCGTGCTCCTCCAGCGCACCACGGTAGGCCCGGACGCGCTCCGCCGTGGTGTTGAGGTGCCGGATGCTGGCGAGGAACCCGATCCTGCGGTGCCCTCGTCCGATCAGCCCGGCCACGCCGTCGTGGATCGCGCCGAAGTTGTCGGTGGTGATGATGTCGACGGGGGCGTTCTTCAGGGCGCGGTCGACCAGGACCACCGGGAACTCCGGCGGCAGGACGTCCTCGATCTGGCGGTAGTCGTCCAGCGTGGACGCGATGACGAGTCCGTCGACGACCCCGGAGCTGAGCATCCGCAGGCAGTCGAGTTCCCGGGCGGCGTCCTCGCGGGTGTTGGACACGACGAGCCGGAACTCGTGGGCCT
The DNA here is from genome assembly GCA_023393755.1 of Actinomycetes bacterium. GTDB lineage: Bacteria > Actinomycetota > Actinomycetes > Propionibacteriales > Propionibacteriaceae > Propionicimonas. The sequence goes on from JAEXCA010000272.1 coordinate 13,912, forward strand.
GGAGCACGTCCTCGACCTGCTCGATCAGGGTCGCGAAGTACCCGTTGGCGATATCGGGAACGACGAAGCCGACGGTGTCGCGCGAGCCCATCTTGAACTTGCGGGCCAGGATGTTCGGCGAGTACTGCAGCTCGTCGATCGCCGCCATCACCTTCTCGCGGGTGGCGTCGGACACGAAACGGGTCCCGTTGATGACGTGCGAGACGGTGGCAACAGAGACACCGGCAAGCTTGGCCACGTCCCTGATGCTCGACGACATCCGCTTTCCCCTTCCCTTCTGCCGGGGCTGCCTCGCGCTGCTCACTGCAACTCCAGGACAACGGTATGGGGTCCGGCCGTGTCAGCGGGGATGCGGGTGACAAGTCGCCCATCCAGCAGGACGCGGCAGCGTGACCCGTGGCCCCGGACCTCCACGTCGAGGCTGGCGCGGCGATAGGTCAGGCCGCTCAACCGGGCACCGTCGAACTCGGGGGAGACGGCGGGGGTGAAGACCATCCCAGCGCTGTCGTAGGCGATGCCGAGCAGCCCGTAGAGCACCAGCGACACGAAGCCCGCCGCATGCCAGAGCTGCCCGGGCCAGCGCCAGGACTCTCCGGTGGTCGCATCCGTCACCTCGTAGAAGGTCTTGTTTCGCACCACCGTTCTGACCTGTTGCGCGATCAACTGACGCACCAGGGCGGCATCCCCCACGCGTGCCGCAGCGCGCGCGATCCCGGCCTGCCAGCCGTACCAGACCGATCCGCAGAAGTGGTTGTCCGCTTCCCTGTACGGGAAGAGCACAACCCCGTAGTCCGACATCGCCGCAGCGCGAAGGCGGCGGAGGACGCCCGGAATCCTCGGCTCCGCGTCGGCGCCGAGGAAGCCCCACAGCGCCGCTTCGGCTCCCGAGGTCTCCCAGTAGCCCCTGGCGTACGCTTCGCTACCGCGCGGCCCGGAGGTGAAGAAGCCGTGCTCAGGGCTCCAGAACTGCTCGATGATCGCGCGGCGCATGGTGAGCGCACGGGCCTGCCATCCGCCGGCGCGGGGGTCGTCGATCCCGGGCAGCCGGGCCATCCGCGCGAGCGCCGCGTAGCTCTGCATCGAGTAGATCTCCGTGCTCAGCGCGAATCCACCGGCCTCCGGCTCATCGAAGCAGTCGTTGGAGGTGGCCTGCGGGGCGAGGACGAGACCGCGGCGCTCGTCAAAGCGGGTGTCGAGCGCGACCGCCGTCCGCGCCAACTGGGGCCAGGTCTGGTGGACGAGCGTCTCGTCCCCGCTGGCGAGCACGTGGTCCCAGACCGCGACCGCGGGGAGCGAGTCACCGTCCGAGCCGTTGTCGAAGCCCTCGTCGGCGACGTGGGCCAGTGAGGCCCGGGCAACCTGCGGGTCGAGCAGGCTGCCGCACCGCAGGGCGACGTGCGCGGTGTCCCGCCGCCAGGAGCCGAAGCCGAGACCGGAGCCCTGGAAGTAGCCGGCCGACCACAGCCCCGCCTGCCCCGGCAGGGCGAACTCGGCGCTGGAGTTGCGCTGAAAGGTCTCCATCGCGAGCTGGAAGCTCGCGTCGACGGTGGCGAATGCGGACCGCAGGCTCGGGAACCTGCCCGGTTCCACCCGCGACCGCCACAGCTCGCCGCGGCCGACCACCCTGGTCATGTCGCCGTAAGGAGGCTCCCGCCAGGCGAACTCCTCGACCACGCGGATCGGGGAGACGATCGTCGCACGGTCAGGCACCAGGGCCGGCAGGTCCTCGCCCTCGGTCACCTGGTGGGCGTGGACGGTGAATGCCGAGGACGAGTAGAGGGTGGGCCCCGGCTCGGTCCGCGCGAGCGCGGTCCGGTAGAGCCGGGTGATCGGCTCGCGCAGGCCGTACACCGTTGCCTCGTGCAGGACGGCGTCGCCGTCCAGCCAGATCTGGCCGGTCGACGGTGCCCGCGAGCCGACCGAGAAGTCGGCGACGTTGGTGGTGACTGCGACCACCGGCACCTGCCCGGCGTGCCGGAAGGCCACCAGCAGGACGGGATCGAGACCATCGACGGTGAGGGCGGCACGCCCGTCCTGCAGGTGGAGCACGAGGCTCACCTGCCCGGAGCCGGGGATCTCGATCCGCCGGCCGCAGGCCTCGAGGGAGCGGCCGATCAGGGACAGGCTGATGCCGGCCACATCGAGCCGGACCGAACCGCGCTCTCCCGGTTCGCAACGCAGTCGCAGCTCGTGGGCCGGAGCAGTGACATCGCCGCTGGTCCCGTCCGCGGCGACCAGGGCGATCTCCGGCCAGATGCGAGGGACGACGCGGAAGCGCAGCGGCACCTCGGCGAGGCCGCCGGCGACCGCGACCCGCCGCTCCCAGACCCGCAGCGTCTCCAGCGGCGGATTGGCTGCCGTGCCGAGCAGGCACACCAGGGCACCCTCCGCCGTGGGGACGGCCGGCAGCACCGTCCCGGAAGCCTCAGGCCCCACGGCGTCGAACACCACCGCGCCGACCTGCCAGCTCATCCGGTCCGGCGAGGTCAACCTCACCAGGTCGCGGCGGGCGCCGTCGCCGAGCAGGTCGCAAGCCAACCAGACCTCGGGGGTGCGCGCACTCCCGGGGCCATCGACCAGCTCATAGCGCTCGCCGAGCGGCAGCACCGGCCCCAGCACGGCGCCCGCCGGCAGGTCAGCCCGCGGGGCGAGCCTCGCGGCGGCGATGACCGGGCTGGGACTGTACAACCTCACCGGCCCACGGACGCCGTCCAACGGGATACGCCGCCAGCGGTCCACCCGTCCCCGCGCCAGCCGGAAGCCGCGGACAATCGCTGCCGGCGCCAGGCCCTCGTAGCGCACGTCGACCAGCGGGGCCTCGTCACACCACGGCAGCAGCAGGGTGTCCCCGTCGCTGACCCTGCCCAACTCGACGACGGTGGTCATTTGATACCCGTGGTGCTGATGCCGTCGCGGAGCTGGCGCTGCAGCACCATGAACAACAGGAACACCGGGATGACGGAGATCGCGGCGGAGGCGATCACGACGTTCCACGACGTGTTGTAGCCGGAGATCTGGTTGGCCAGGTAGACCTGTACCGTCTCGTAGGCCTTGTTCTGGTTCACCACGAGCGGCCACAGGTAGTTGTTCCACGTCCCGAGGAAGAAGGCGACGGTGAGCGGAACGATGACGGGCCGCGAGAGCGGGAACGCCACCCGGACGAAGGTCGCGAACCGGCCGCAGCCGTCCAGCTCGGCGGCCTCCTCGAGCTCCCTGGGGAAGTCGAGGTAGAACTGACGGAACAGGAAGATTCCGTAGGCGTTGAACAGCAGTGGCAGGATCAGCCCGAGCATGCTGTTGGTCAGGTTCAGCTGTCTCACGATCATGTACAGCGGCACGAGCATGGTCGTCATCGGGATCATCAGGCTGCCCAGGATGATGACGAAGGTCTGGCGCTTGAACGGGAAGTCGAACCGGGCGAGGGCGTAGCCGGCGAGGGCGTGCAGAACCATCGCGACCACCGTGACCACCGTCGACACCACCAACGAGTTCAGCAGGGCACGAAGCAACCCTGGCGAGAACGCGGCGACCAGGGTGTCGAGGGTGAAGGTGTCCGGCGCGAGCGAGATGGTGAAGACGTCGGCCTTGGTCTTGAAGCTGCTCAGGAACAAGATGGCGATCGGTGCGATCAGCGCGACGGCTCCGAGGCCGAGGATGGCGCCGATGATGACGTTTCGTGGCTTCATGGTCAGCCGTCCAGGTTGCTGCTACGGGCCAGCCGGAGCTGTAGCAGGGAGATGACCAGGAGGATCGCGAACATCACGACCGAGAGTGCGGCGCCGTAGCCCATCTCCAGACGTTCGAAGGATCGCTGGTAGATGTACAGGACGCCGACGTTGGTGGCGTCCGCAGGTCCGCCGCGGGTCATCACGAGGATGATGTCGAGGACCTGGAAGGCCGCGATGGTGGAGGTCACGCTCACGAAGATCGTCGTCGGGCGGATCAGCGGCAAGGTGATCCGCCAGAAGCTCTGCCAGGCACCGGCGCCGTCGAGCCGGGCGGCCTCGGTGATGCTGGCCGGGATCTCCTTGATCGCGGCGAAGAAGAGCATCGAGGTGTAGCCCAGGTTCGTCCACAGCACCACGACGACGATCGAGATCATCGCCTGGGAGGGCGAGCCGATGAACTTCTGGTCGGGGATCCCGAAGAATCCGAGGACGGCGTTGAGGTAGCCCTGCTTCTCGTTGTAGAGAAACATCCAGAGCGTGGAGGCGATGACCGAGGTGACGGCGAACGGCAGCAGGTAGGCGGAGCGGAGGCCAGCCGCGGTCCCGCCGGCCAGTGCGGCGAGGGCCACCGCCAGCCCGAGCGACAGCACAAAGAGCAGGGGGACGTACAGCGCAGCGAACTGCAGGGTCCTGGCCATCGACGCCCACCAGTCGGCGTCGGTGAGCATGCGCTCGTAGTTGGCCAGTCCGACGAACCTCATGTCGGCAATCAGGTTCCAGTCGAAGAAGCTGACGTAGACCGCGTAGGCGATCGGCAGCAGCACGAAGACGAGCAGTCCGATCAGGTCGGGCGCGAGGAAGGTGGCCGCGGCGAGCGATTCCCTTCGCCTCCGGGTCAGCGCCCGCGTGTTCTGCATTACAGCTCCTTGCTGCCGTCGCGCTGCGGTGGTGTGGGCAAGGATTCCGCTGGCCAGGTTCGAGACCCGGCCAGCGGATCCGGGGTTCAGCCCGCCATGATCGCAGCCTGGGCCTTCTTCGCTGCGTCAGCCCCGCTCATCCCGCCGAACATGACATCCTGCAGCGCGGTACGCAGCGCGTCGGTCACGACGGACGGATAGCTGGGCTCGGGCCGGGCGGTGTCGTAGAAGGCGGTGAAGTTGGCGCGCAGCCCCTCGTCGAAGATGTCGGCGTTGGCATCGATCACCGACTGGCGGGCCGGGTAGGCGAACTTCGCCTCCGTCACCCACTTGCTCGCCAGCGTGATGTCGTCGCTGCCGTAGGCGGCGAAGATGAAGTCGGCTGCCTCGGCGACGTGCTTGGAGGCGGCGTTCACGGCCAGCTTCTGGCCGCCGGCCACGGTGATGCTCGCACCACCGGCCGGGGCCGGCAGCGGAGCGGCACTGATCGAGGCGTCGGCGTAGTCGGCCTCGGTGGCCTTGATCGCGTACGATCCCGACTCCTGCATCGCGGCCGAGCCGTTGGCGATGTTGCCGACGTCCCATGGCCCGATCTGCAGCGCGGACGGGCTGGAGCCGGCCTGGGTGAAGGACCCCCAGAAGTCCAGCGCCGCGGCCATCTGCGGGGAGTCGACGGTGTAGTTGCCGCTACTGTCGGTGACGTCGGCGCCCGCCATCCACATGAACGGGTAGAAGTTGAACAGGGTGTAGCCGCTGTCCTCCACCGGCAGCACCAGTCCGTAGCGGTCGCTGGTGGTGAGCTTGGCGGCTGCGGACTTCAGTTCGTCCCAGGTCTTCGGGACGGAGATGCCCTCAGCGGCGAGCAGCTTCTCGTCGTAGAACAGGCCCAGCGTCTCCAGCTCCATCGGGAGTGCCAGCAGCTTGCCGTCATAGGTCGCGGAGTCGAGCACAGCCGGCAGGATGTCCGCCTTCAGTGCATCGGTGTAGTACGGGGTCAGGTCGGCCAGAGCGCCGGACTCGGCGTACTTGGTGAAGGTCGCCGGCTCGACATAGAGGATGTCGGGGGCCGACCCGTTCGCGAGCGCGGTCGGGATCAGCGTGGTGGTGTACTCGGTCTGGCTGACGGCGGTGTGGTTGACCGTGACGGCGTCCTGGGACTCGTTGTACTGCTTCACCCAGTCGGTGACGAAGTCCGCCTCGGCGCCGGTGTAGAAGCTCCAGAACTCGAGGGTGACGGGCTCGGCGGGATCGCTGCTGGTACCGGTCGTGGTGCCCGCGCTCGGGGCGGGCGTGGCCGAGCAGCCGGCCAGCCCGGTGATGGTGGCCGCCGCGAGCACGGCGACCGTCGTCCGTAGCGTCATCTTCATTGACTTCACTCTCTTTCGGGTTTGGTGCGGTGGTTGGTTGGTTTACCTAGTTGTCGTTCATCGCGTCGTAGCCGGCGCGGAGGGCCCGGGCCTGCTCAAGGTTTCCGCGCTCGTTGCCCGCCGTCCGTCCGGCATTCTCGGCGAGCAGTTCGGCGCGCACCTCCTGCTCGACCCGCCAGCGCTCCTGGTAGGTCCTGAGGGCTTGGGCCTGGTCGGCGTTCAGTTCGGGACGCGGCGCCGCCGGACGTTCCCAGACCTTCTTCGGAGCGGGCCGCTGGTCTGCCGGTGGAACCGTGAGGTCGGCACCGGGCTGCTCCTGGTACCAGTAGGCGGTGGAGGCCCAGCTGTCGGAGAGGTGGTTGGCGTGGCCGTGCTCCATCGTCACCTTGATCCCGGTGTTGAAGATGATCGGGTCGCTGACGTGGAACCGGTAGGACACCTGGTAGCCGCCGGTGTCGCCCTCGTGGAGGATCGTGCCGCTGTAGAGGGACGCGTTGCGCTGCATGCCCCAGGCGTGGTTGAAGTAGTCCTCGCTGCCGGTGCCGACCAGGGCGGGCGTCTCGAAGTCGTCGACGTAGATCACGTCGTCGCCCTCGCCCCACCAGGAACCCTGGAAATGGGCGACGGAGAGGTTGCAGCCCACATAGTGGCCACGTCCGTGGACCTCGGCGATCACGTAGTTCCGGGAGTCGTCATTGGGGACGGAGTTCACCTCGGGCGTGTTGACGGCGATGTCGTCGCCCCAGCCCGGGTTGGAGTTAGCCTGCGTCCACGAGGCGTGGAAGTAGGCGATGTCGTCGATCTCGCGCGGGTGGAGGTCGTAGTCGATGTGGAAGAAGAGACCGACGTGGAGGTCGTTCTCGTTGATGATCTCGATCCTGGCAGCCCGGTTGAACGGCATCGCGAAGTAGCAGTTCATGGACGCGGTGCCGCCGAAGGTGCCCTCCTCCTGCGGCCGGGAGGAGACGACGAACGGCACCGAGTTGAACGAGCCGGGCATACCGTGGCCGAGGCAGAAGAAGTCCCCCAACGGCACCAGCACGGCCGGCTTGTCGGAGTCCTCCCAGGTGATCCGGATCAGGACCTTGCGGTAGTAGTCGGGATCGTTGATCTCCCAGTTCACCCCGATGGCGTTCTCCATTTCGGTCACCGGGGCGACGTCGGCATGGAGTTCTGGCACCTGGATGCTCGGGCCGATGTGGCGCCGGCAGAACGACGTCATCCAGATGTGGGTGATCGCGCCCGGTCCCCGTAGGTCGGCGAGGACCGCCGTGGAACCCGGGGCGATCAGCCAGTAGTCCTTGTTGCGGCCGGTCTGGTCCCAGCTGGAGGCTCGGCCGGAGCGGCCCTCCCGGAGCCGTGAGAGTCCGTGGAGTGTCGACATCGGCGAGGAGCGCAGCATGGCGTTCCTTTCATCTAAACGATTACGTAAACGATTAACTGGAGGGTAGCCGGTGCTTGGCGGCATGTCAACGAGGTGGATCTGCCGAGCACCGAGCCGTCGGCGCGGGCGCAACCACCCGGAAGACCTCGGCAGCCTGACCACCGGTAACCCGAAGACCCGGACAGCAAGGTCGCCGTGACCCCTGGCCGTCGCGACATGGATGGTCTGGGTTCGCCGGGCAGCGCCCATGGGTGCTTGACGGTCAGGCAACCAAGTGCGACAGTTGAATCAGCGTCAACCAAGTTGGGAGTTGATCATGATCGACAGCCAATCGGTCACTCCGCACGAGGCTCGGGGCGAGCCTCGATGCTGTTGATGAGACCCGCAACGCCGTCGTTGCTGCCACGAGGAAGCCGGCCTGGCCTGCGGCCGGGTTCGCGATTGCGGTGGGCGTGTACGTCGGCCTCCTCAGTTACGGCAACTCCATCGCCAAGACCGTCGGCGGGATCCTGTTCTTCGCGGCCCTGATTGGGTTCGCGCTGGCCGAGGCCCGGCTGGCACGAACCCACGGCGAGATCTTCGACAACCGCTTCGCCGGTGCGGTTGCTCTGCGGTTCATCCCCGGATGGATCGTGTTTGGCGTGCTCGCTACGTTCACACCACCGCTCAACTGGCAGCCTTGGTACGCGATCGGGCTGGGGCTGCTGGCCGCGGGCTGCACGTACGTGCTCTATCGATGGGCGGACAACTACCGGGCCAAGCGTCTTGCCGCGGGCGACTACAACCGATCCGATCTGATGTGACCACGTCGCCAACTGCCAGGTTTGACGAACTGATCCACTTTCCCACTCGGCTGCGAATCGTCGCGGCCGCGGCAACCGCGAATGAGATCGAGTTCAGTGCGCTGGAAGACGGCCTGGGCATCTCGACCTCGCTGCTGTCCAAGCAACTCCGCATCCTCGCCGACGTCGGTTATGTCGCTCTGGAGAAGCGACCGCAGGTGTTCGGTCGACCCCGCACCTGGATACACCTCACCCCTACCGGCAGACGTGCATACCTGGATCATCTCGAAGCACTCAGGCGGCTCACCGGGCTTTCCAGCTAGCGGCCAAGGATCGCTGGTCGACTGCATGCTGCAGACGTACCAGCATTTCCCCGGATGCCGTCCGCCAGGAGGTGGCGGCCAAGGTTGAGGACTCCACCTGGGGAAGCGCCAGTTCGTGGCAACAGCGACTCACCCTCCAAGGGCGCTCCGGCATCGTGCTGGGGCGCCCTTCCCACGCACCGACGACATGGGCGGACGACCGGCCCCGGACAGGCACGGACAGCCGGAATCGAACACCTCGCGCGGAGCACAACTGAGACTAGAACTGAGACTAAAGCCCTCGAAACAGTGAAAAACGCTCCCTCCGCAGTCTCGCGGAAGGAGCGTTTCTCCTTGTCATGGCGGAGGTGGCGAGATTTGAACTCGCGATGGGGTTGAGCCCCAAACCCGCTTAGCAGGCGGGCGCCATAGACCTGACTAGGCGACACCTCCAAGTGCGCGGCCAGCCTACCGGGGTGGCGGCGCGGCAGCAAAGCGGCCCACCTGACGCCCTCCGCCACGGTGCGAGGCGACCGGCCGTCCAACTCGGGTTGAGGGTGCGAGCATCGGCCCTCGTGGACGTTTCGGAGCGAGGGTAGACTCGGCCCGCTCATTCGTGATAGGGGATCCATGCCTGCCGACCTGCCCACACCCGGCCACCAACCCGAGGCTTCCCGGCCTCGCCGGCTGGCCGGCAGTGGCGCCGTCGAGGCACCCTCGTCCGGCACCCCTCGACGCGCGCTCGCGCCCGAGCAGGCCGGCTCGCCGGGTATGGGCAGCGCCGCGGGCTGGACGGTTCTGGGCACGATCCTTCCCGGTCTGGGCCTGTGGCGTTCGGGACGCCGGCTGGCCGGCTCGCTGATCATGGCGGTCGCCCTGCTGCTCGTCGGTGGGTTGGTGGCGGTCGTCCTCACCCAGCGCCAGGCGCTGGTGAGCTTCGCCACCAATCCCCAGGTGCTGCGCGGGGCGGCGATCGCGCTGCTCGTGCTGGCGGTCGCCTGGGTGATCGTGATCGGTACGACCCACCTGTCCCTCCGTCCGGCCGCCGCGACCACCGGCCAGCGGATCGCCGGTGCCGCCCTGGTCGGCGGCCTCTCCTTCGTGGTCGCGGCTCCGCTGGCGCTCGGCGCCAACGTGGCCTATTCCGCCAGCAGTCTGGTCTCCAATGTCTTCGGCAACGATGACGGCGGCAGCCAGACCGTCCCCACCATCACCAACTCGGTCGATCCCTGGGCGGAGAAGGACCGCCTCAGCGTCCTGATCCTGGGTGGCGACTCGGGCACCGGGCGCAGCGAGAAGCTCGGGATGCGCGCCGACACCGTGATGGTCGCGACGATCGACACCCACACCGGTGCGACCACGCTGTTCTCGCTCCCCCGCCAGACCGCGCGGATGCCCTTCCCGAAGGGGCCCCTGACCGAAGCCTTCCCGTACGGCTGGTACGACGGACGCAATCCGGGCAACCAGGATTACTGGCTGAGCGCCATGTACCGGTTCGCGCCCACCATGGTCGACAAGAACATCCTGGGCAAGACCAAGCACCTCGCCGAGGACATCATGAAGCTCTCGGTCGGCGAGGCCCTCGGGCTGAACATCGACTACTTCGTCACGGTCAACATGGACGGCTTCAAGGACGTGATCAACGCCCTCGGCGGCGTCACCCTGAACGTGAACTCGCCTCTCCCGATCGGCGGCGACACCGATCGCAATCTCCTGCCCACCGGCTGGATCGAGCCTGGCCCCGACCAGCATCTCACCGGACGCCTGGCCCTGTGGTACGCCCGGGGACGCTGGGGCTACGACGACTACAGCCGGATGAGCCGGCAGCGCTGCGTGATCAACGCCGTCGTCCAGCAGGCGAACCCGCAGAACGTCCTGCTGAACTTCGAGAAGCTCGCCGCCGCCGGCGAGAAGACCGTCACCACCGATCTCCCGGACACGATGGTCGGGCCGATGCTCGAACTGGCGAACCGGGTGAAGGGCACCAAACTGCGCAGCATCGGCTTCCAGAACGGCAAGGACGGCTTCAGCACCACCAGTCCGGATTGGGATCTCGTCCGCAAGCGGGTGAAGAAGGCGATCAAGGAGACGGCGAACACCAACGCCGAGCCGACGGCCAGCACGACCCCAAGCGCCAGCACGACCCCGACCGCCAGCACGACCCCGAGCGGCGATTCGTCCCCGACCGGCACGGCGACTCCGACCGGAACCGCCACGGCCTCGTCCCAGCCGACCAAGTCGACCAAGCCCAGGAGCGAGGATCTCCAGGACGAATGCGCCTACAACCCCTCCGACAAGCCGATCAAGGGCTACCCCGGGACGCGCGACAATCCTCGGGGTTACCGGCAGGGCAGGTAACGACCCGCGGGCGGGCGGGCCCGCAGAAGAACTGAGCGTCTACTCCGCTTCACCCAACGGCACGCTGCCGTAACCGCGGTGGACGTCGAGGTGGCGGGCGATGTCCGCGCCGAGGGCGTCCAGGTCGCCGGCGCCACCCCGGGGCATGGCGATCACCGTGCGACGGTCGTCGCGTCCGTACAGCACGATCTGCCCGGCACCGCGGGTGACCCTCACGACGTCCTGCCAGGTCCCGGTCCTGGCGCCGAACGGGCCGATCACCCGGTAGCCGTCCTGGTCGAGGACGATCTCGACCCGCATCCGCTGCATGGCGACGATCGCGAGGGCGAGGATCGCGAAGCCGACCAGGATGAACACGATCCCGATCGCCCGCAGGATGTCGGGCCAGCCCAGCAGCTCCGGCGCGCCGAAGAAGCCCAGGCCGACCACCGCGAAGGCCGCAGCCATCCCGAAGGCGCGCACCGGCGGGCGCGGCTTCATCAGATGGGTGCTCGACACGGGACCTCCTGTGGACGACGCCGGCGGCGAGGGTGGGATTCGAACCCACGGAGCTTTGACACTCGGCCGCTTTCAAGGCGGCTGCACTAGTCCACTATGCGACCTCGCCCGGTCGCCCCATCGTAGTGCCAACGCTCGTCGCGGCTGTACCTGGCTGGCGTCGGGACGACGGCTGCCGAGCCGCGCCCGTGCGTTCGGGATCGGGAGTGGGCGACGCCTCCGGGGACGGCGTCCCAGACGACCAGGCTCTCAGCCGCGCCGGTGGGTGAATCCGCCGGAGTCTTGACGGGGGGCGCGAAACAGCTCGAGAACAGAGCTTGTCGAAGGGTTGCGGTGAGCCTGAGCGCGCCCGCCGGGCGCGTGCCAAGCTGGGGACATGCGCATTGTCGACGTGACCGCTCCGGGCGGGCCCGAGAACCTGACCATCGCCGAAGCCCCCGTCCCCACCGCCGGACCGGGTGAGCTCGTGATCGCCGTGACGGCCGCCGGTATCAATCGGGCCGACCTGCTGCAGCGGCAGGGCTTCTACCCGCCGCCGCCCGGCGCCAGTGAGGTTATCGGGCTGGAGGTCTCCGGGCACGTCCACGAGATCGGCGACGGCGTCACCGGCTGGACGGTGGGCGACCCGTGCGTCGCGCTGTTGGCCGGCGGCGGGTACGCCGAGTACGTGGCGCTGCCCGCCGGGCAGGCCATCGCACCACCACCGGGGATCGACCTGATCACCGCGGCCGGGGTCATCGAGGTGGCGGCGACCGTGGCGTCCAACTTCGAACACGTGCGCCTCAGCGAGGGCGAGACCGTGCTGATCCACGGCGGCGCCGGCGGCATTGGGACGTTCGCGATCCAGTACGCCAGGGCGCTCGGCGCCCGCGTGCTGACCACCGCGGGGTCCGAGGCCAAGCTGGAGCTGTGCCGCACCCTCGGAGCGGACGTCGCGATCGACTACCACGACGACTGGCCGGCCGCGGTGAGGGCCGCCACCGACGGACGCGGGGTCGACGTCATCCTGGACGTGATGGGCGCCAAGTACCTGGAGCCGAACGTGGCCGCCCTGGCGCCGGACGGACGCCTGGTGGTGATCGGCCTGCAAGGCGGCCGCAAGGGCACCCTCGACCTGAACCGCCTGCTCACCAAGCGCGCCACGGTGACCGCGACCAGCCTGCGCGGGCGGCCGGTCGAGCAGAAGGCGGCGATCGCCCGATCGGTGGCCGAACGGGTGTGGCCGCTGATCGCGTCCGGGCAGATCAAGCCGGCACCGGAGACCCGCTTCCCGCTGGAGCAGGTCGCCGAGGCACATCGGTACCTCGAATCCGGCGAGCACACCGGCAAGGTGATCCTGGTCGTCCGGGACTGAGACGAATCCAGCCCTGATCGCCGATTCTCACTCGCAGAACGCAATCTGGCGCTGGACTTTGTCGCAGGGGCCACCAGGAACCGTCCCCTGTGGCCCCGGCACCCTCCCCGGTGGCCCCGGGCCGGTTCCTGGGGGCCCGCGGGGCGCCCACGGTAA